>NZ_JBFAOF010000220.1:0-9124 GCF_040675125.1 Spirillospora sp. NPDC049652
CGTCCGACCGGGTGGTGGTCGCGCTGAACGACGACGGGGAGCCGAGCGGGTCGCTGATCG
Source organism: Spirillospora sp. NPDC049652 (assembly GCF_040675125.1). Lineage (NCBI taxonomy): Bacteria > Bacillati > Actinomycetota > Actinomycetes > Streptosporangiales > Thermomonosporaceae > Spirillospora > Spirillospora sp. NPDC049652. The sequence continues at coordinate 61 of NZ_JBFAOF010000220.1, forward strand.
CGCGGGCCGCCGCGTCGGTCGCGCAGGCGTCGGCCTCGGTGGGCGCGCGCGGGCGGATGCGGCTGCACTCGGCGCTGGAGGCCGTCGGGGCGACGACGCTGGTCATCACGCCCACGGGCGCCATGGACCTGCTCGCGCGGCTGCATCTGGAGTTCCTGCTCGACCCGCTGGACCTGGAGCTGGAGCGGATCCTGGTGGTGGGCGAGATCCCGTCGGCCAACACCGGCGCGCAGCTCGCCGCCGAGTTCGAGGCGGACGTCCGGGAGCTCTACGCCGATCCGTTCCTCGGTGTTCCGGTCGCTTGGAAGCGGCCGTCCGATGCGGCGCTGACCGTCGTCCGGGACGGGCTGCTCGGGCTCGCGTCCGTCGAGAAGGACGTCCTCCTGGAGGCTCCGTTCGACGCGGGGGTCGCCGAGCTGGTCGCGTTCGCCGGGGACGAGGTGCGGCGCACGGGTCATGCGGTGCGGCTGTCCGGCGGGGAGGACGGCGTGCCCGCGCCGACGAACACGCTGGGCGAGCACGTGCTGGTCCGGGGGCGCTGGATCTCCGTCCCGAAGCTGGAGGCCGCGCTGTCGAAGATCGACGGCGTCGCGCACTGGGATCTGCGGATCACCCGCGAGGGCACCCTCGACGCCGCCGCGCTGCACGTCCGGTTCAACCGCGACACGCTCGTCAGGAACCCGATGTGGAAGGGCCGCGTCACGCAGGCGCTCTACGCGCTGACCCCGGTGTCGATCGAGGTCGTCGTCGAGGACGAGGTCGCCGAGGCGCGCCGCCCCGGGACCGTCACCGACGAGCGCGGCCACCACCTGGGCCGCGACCGCTCCGCCCTGGGGGCGTGATGGACCTCCAGGCCGTCCCCGCGTGGGGGACGATCCCGCGCATGCTCCGCGACCAGGCCGCCCGGCACCCGGACGTCGAGGCGGTCGTCGCCGGGGACGTCCGCCTCACGCTCGGCTCGCTCACGGCGCGCGCGGCCGAGGTCGCCCGGTCGCTGATCGCGCTCGGCGTCGGGCCGGGCGACCGGGTGGCGGTCTGGGGTCCGAACGATCCGGACTGGGTCGTCGCGGCGTACGGCGTCTGGGACGCGGGCGCGATCATCGCCCCCGTCTCCACGCGCTTCAAGGGGCTGGAGGCGGCGGGGCTGCTGCGCAAGGCCGGCGCGTCCGTGCTGCTCGCGACCGAGGGGTTCATGGGGACGTCCTACCTGGACATGATCGCCGACGCGGAGCTGCCGGAGCTGCGGCACCGGGTGGTCCTCGGGGCGGGTCCCGCTCCCCCGGGGGCGATGGCCTGGGACGAGTTCCTCGCCGCCGGGGAGAAGACGGCCGTCTCGGAGGCCGAGGAGCGCGCGCTCGCGGTCGGCCTGGACGACATCGCCTCGATCATGGCGACGTCGGGCACGACCGGCGCGCCCAAGGGCGTCATGCTGCACCACTCCCAGCTGCTGCGCGGCTACTGGGACTGGGCGGAGATCGTCACGCTGCGCCGCGGCGACCGGTATCCGATCATCGCGCCGTTCTCGCACGGGTTCGGCATCAACGCGGGGCTGCTCGCCTGCGTCCTGCGCGGCGCGACGATGATGCCGATCGCCCGGTTCGACCCGGGCGGGCTGCTCGACCTGATCGAGGCGAACCGGGTCAGCGTCCTCGCGGGCGCGCCGCCGATGTTCTTCAAGATCCTGGACGAGCTGGACGGCCGCGACGTGTCGTCCCTGCGCGTGCTGATCTGCGGCGCGGCCGCCGTCCCGCCCGAGCTGATCCGCCGGCTGGTGGACCGCGTCGGGATCGAGCGGATGATCAACGCCTACGGCCTGATGGAGGGCACGGTCGTCTCGATGACCCGGCCGGAGGACCCGGTGGAGGTGGTCGCCGGATCGACGGGCCGTCCGGTGCCGGGCGTCTCGGTGCGGGTGGTGGACGACGGCGGCGCGGACCTGCCTCCCGGCGAGCCGGGCGAGATCCTGGTCGGCGGCTACGGGGTCATGCGCGGCTACTGGAACGACCCCGAGCGCACCGCCGAGGCGGTGGACGCGGAGGGCTGGCTGCACACGGGCGACATCGGCGTCGTGGACGACGCGGGCAACGTCGCGATCGTGGACCGCAAGAAGGAGATGTTCATCGTCTCCGGCTTCAACGCCTACCCGGCGGAGATCGAGGGGCTGCTGCTGGCCTGCCCGGACGTTGCGCAGGTGGCGGTGATCGGCGTCCCGGACGAGCGGCAGGGCGAGGTCGGGTGGGCCTATGTCGTCCCGCCGCCGGGGCGGGACGTCGTTCCGGACGCCGTCATCGCCTGGGCCCGGGAGAACATGTCGAACTACAAGGTCCCCCGCCGGGTCATTGTCGTGGACGCCCTGCCGGTGAACGCCAACGGCAAGATCGACAAGCCCACCCTCCACGAGCGGGCCGCCGCCGAGCGGGCCGGGTGAGGGCTGCTCAGCGCTGGGAACCGGTCCGGGCGTCGGCGGGGCAGGTCCGGCCGTAGGGAACGGCGGGGATGAGACGTTTCCACTCGGCTGGCGTCAGGCCGCCGCCCGCGCGACTGCAGACGGTGGACTGGGCGCTTGCGAGGTCGATCCGCTGGCGCTGGAGCGGGGCCCGCTCGTTGGCGATGTACAGGATGTTGCCGTCCGCGCTGAAGGCCAGGGCCAGAGGGGTGTCGCCGGAGACGGGCAGCGGGGAACCGATGGGACGGTGTGAGCGGGTGTCCCAGAGGCGCACGGTGCCATTCGCGGTGGCGACGGCGAGGGTTCGACCGTCCGAAGTGAAGGCCAGGGCCGTGACGCTGCCTGACTCAGGTTCGGCCCCGGCGAGTTCACCCAGCCGTCGGGTGGCGTCGCCGTTCCACAACCCGACCCGACCAGCGCGGTCGCCGACGGCGAGCTGCCCGCCGTCCGGACTGAAGACCATGACCACGGCCTCGCCCGGACGGTCCGCTGCGGGCACGACTCGCCCCGAGGGAAGGCCGAACGCGAGGGATTGGTCAGTGACGAGAAGCCTGCCATCGGGGTGCAGGGCCATGGCCGACAGCGCGCCTCCGATTCCTCTCGCCGGGACCGGCATGGTCGCGATGGTGACCCGGCGGCGCGGGTCCCACAGTCGCACGGCACTGGCCTCGACTCCTGTGGGGCCCTCCAGGAAGAGCAACAGTCCGCTCCCTGGACCGAATGCGGCGCCTCCGGTGTACCTGTCACTCAGGCCGGTCAACGGCGTGGCGCTCTGTCGGCGCATGTCCCAGAGGGACATGCGGTTCCGTCCGGTCTCGGGGCCGCTCACGCTGCTGCCGAAGAGAAGTGAGTTCCCGTCGCCGTCGAAGATGAGCAACGGGTGGCACTGCGGGTCGAGTCCCGGGCCTGTGTAGTGGTCACTGCACGGTACCGGCGGCACGGGGGTCGTGGTTCGTCCGCTGTCAGGGTGGGCCAGGCTGACCCGGAGGGTGCCGGTGCCCGGAATCGGGCGCATGCTGGCGAGCGCCGTGCCGTTGCGGGCAAAGGTTGACTCGACGGCGGAAACGTCTTGCCATGGGTCGCCGGGATTTCGAAGGTCGAGGGTGTAGACCGTCCGCTCGGCGTTCGGTGGGCCGCCGATGTACCGGATGCGGTTGGCACGAGGATCGACCCGGAGGTCGGTGGCACGCTGCCCTGTGAGCGCGTACCTGAAGATAGGCAGGTCGCGCCGGTCGAGCCGCCACAGCAGGACCTCCGTTCCGTTGGTCGCGACCAGGTGCGTGCCGTCCTGGCTGAAAGCCACCTCTTTCAGTGCATTGTGCTTGACGTCGAAAGCCTGCCGTCCGGACGCCAGATCCCAGGCGCGCACGCCGTCATCGCCGACGACGGCGAGTTTCTTGCTGTCAGGAGTGAACAGGACGTGCTCCCTCAGGCATTCGTAACCCGCTCGCGGAGCCCAGGGGGCGGGCAGGCGGCGTCCGCTCCGGACGTCCCAGAGTTGAAGCCGCTGCCCCCTGATGCACACCGCGAGGCGGGCACCATCGGGGCTGAGCGTTGCGTCCGGAAAGGCGTCATCGGTCAGAGCGCCTGAGCGGCGTTCACGAATGAACCGCCGGATGACGGGGAAGCCCCTGGTGGCGTCCGCGCTCGCCAGTTCCATGGCTTTTCCTCGGGTGCGCGGAAATGCCAGTTCGAGCAGCTTTCTGCCCTCGGAGGCGTCCCATAGCCGGACCACGTTGGCAGTGGTGGTCACTGAATACCCGATCACCCGGTCGCCGCCCGCCCCCATTTCAGCGCCCGAGTTGGCGGGGAACCTCCGCGTCGGCCGGCCAGTGGTCAGGTCGCGCAGGACGAAAGTGTCTCTAGCCCCGACCAGGGGGAACAGCGGAACGATCGGGGCGTCTGAGCGGAGGATCCCAGCCGCCTCTGTGTCGGTGCCCAGGCCGGGCCATTGGGCGATGCGGCGGCCGGTGTCGAGGTCCCACCGGGTCGTCTGGTCGGCACCGATGCTGGTCAGGGTTCGGCCGTCGGCGCTGAGCCTGCGGACGGGCGCAGCTCCGCCGCTGGGGTCGGTGAAGGCGGCACCTTCCGGCTGCCAGGCGGCGGCCCGGAGTGCTGAGCGAGTCTCGGGGAGGTCGGCGATCCGGACGGCGGCCAGTGACAGTCGCATCGCCGTGGTCGGGTCGGAGGAGCGCAAGCTCTCCGCGACGTCCGCGGCGCGGCGGGCGGCGGCCTCGGTGCGTCGCCGGTCGCCGATCCGGTTCTGCTGCCAGGCGACGAACGAGGCCAGCACGGCCACGGCTAGCAGCGCCGACAGGGCCACGGTCCGCGCGCGGCGCCGCCGCCGGGTGCTCTCGCGCGCCGCGATGGAGCGGTCCAGGAACATGCGCTCCAGCGTGGTCAGCTCGTCCCGGTCACCGGGGAAGCACCGCTCGGCGAGGGCCAGGTTCTCGCCCCGGTAGAGCGCGCCAGGGTCGCGGCCGAGGGCCTCCCAGCCGTCGGCGGCCTCGGTCATCCGCTGCTGGACGCGGATCCGGTCCCGGTCCTGGTCGATCCATTCGCGCAGCCGGGGCCAGGCCGTCAGCAGCGCTTCGTGCGCGAGGTCGGCCGTGTCCTCGTCCAGGGTGACCAGCCGGGCGGCGGCGAGTCGTTCCAGTACCGCGGCGGCCTCGTCGCCTTCGCCGACGTCGAGTTCCGCGACGGCCGTGGGACGGCGCGTGTCCTGGGTGCCGCGGCCGGGGGCCACCAGCCGTAGCAGCAGGAGCCGGGCGACCTCGCGCTGCCGGTCGGTCAGCTGTTCGTGGAGGTCCTCGGCGGTGCGGGCGATCGAGCCGCGGATGCCGCCCGCGGCCTCGTAGGCGGCCTCGGTCAGCGTCCGGCCGCGCCGCCGCCGCCAGGTCTCCAGCAGGGCGTGGGACATCAGCGGGAGCCCGCCGGGTTCCCGCCCGACCTCCTCGACGATCCGGGCCGTCAGCGCCCGCTCCACGACCAGCCCGGCGACGGCCGCCGGTTTGACGACGGCCTCCCGCAGCTCGTCCGGGCCCATCGGGGTCACCAGCAGCGTGGCCGCCCCCATGGCCTCGGCGAGTTCGAGGTGCTGGGCGCAGTGCCCGAGGAAGTCCGCGCGCACGGCGAGGACGACCCGCGCGCCGTCGCCCGCGCGGGCGAACTCCAGGAGGGCGTCGATGAAGCGCGTCCGCTCGTCCGGGTCGGCCCAGAGCGTGAAGATCTCCTCAAACTGGTCCACGATGAGGACGCCGTCCGCGTCCGGAGGCCCAGCAGGGTCGCGGCAGGGCTCGCGACCGGGCGTGATGATCCGGACGGTGGAGCCCCCGTCCTCCAGGGCGGGCGCGAGACCGGCCCGCAGCAGTGAGGATTTTCCGCTCCCGGACGGTCCGACCACGGCACTGACCGTGCGGTCCCGCACGAGGGCGGCCAGCCGTTCCACGAGCCGGTCGCGTCCGAAGAACCGGTCGCGGTCGGCGGGTTCGAAGCGGGCAAGCCCGGGATAGGGGCAGGCGAGTCCGTCGTCGCGGGGCCGCTCGGCGACCTCGTCCGCGACCTCGTCCCAGCGCTCGGCCCACAGCTCGGCGTCGCCCCCGCAGGCGGCCACGTAGGCCAGGGCCACTTCACGGGAGGGGAGCCGCCGGCCCGCCGCCGCGTCGGCGAGGGTCGCGGTGGAGTAGTGGGCCTGGGCCGCCATCGCCCGGTAGGTGATCCCGCCCGCCTCGGCCCTCAGCTTGCGGAGTTCGAGCGCGAATCGGGCGACGGGCCCGTCCGTCGGATCCAGCGGATTCTCGCGACGCCCCAAGGCCCGTCCCCCTTGTTCGCTCCCCGGTTCGTGCCGCGCGGCCACGCCCCGGCCACGCGCCCACATCCTGATCAAGATCGGGCGAGGCGTCCATCCGGGAAAACGCCTACTTCGCCGTCACGAGCGGGTCCGCCCTGCTTTGTCTGGAGTGACGGAAGGGGCTGGCCAGACAATCCGGCGGCTGACAGAACTGGAGAAGCCGCAGCTCGGAGGGGAAGCACGGGCGGCGCGGCGACCGCGTTCAGAGCCACACCGACGAAGGGAACACCGGACACTCATGAAGCACCTACGCATCACCCGCGGGGCCTCCGTCCTCGCCACGATGAGCCTCGGCCTGGCCGCCCTCGTCTCCGTGGCCACCGCGCCGGCCGCGTCCGCCTCGCCCGCGGACTGCGCCACGTGGCCGTGGCCGTCCTCGCTGCCGCAGGGCACCGTCGTCCGGCAGGTCGGGCTCGTGGGCCCGGGGAACAAGTCCATCAAGCTGGTGGTCGGCAACATCAACGGCCGCCAGGCGGGGTGGGCGGTGATAGGCGGCATCACCACCAGACAGGATCTGTTCTGGTTCGACGTCTCGACCACCGGGGGCAACGGGAACATGCAGTGCGGGCCGTTCTCCAGCGCGGGCCCCGGCGAGCGCTGGTGGACACCCGCGCATTACGCCAGCTCCGACCCGAACCTCAGGTTCCGCGCCTGTGCCCGGGCGGCCGGCACCAGCACCAACATCTGCACGACCTGGTGGTAGGCGATTGACGGGCGCGGTTCCTCTCCGGTGCGGGGTGCGGAGCTCGGACGGTCGGGGAGGGCCGCGCTCACTGCTGGTCGTGGAGGGGTCTCCAGTTCACGAGGGTCTCGTCGTCGTGGTCGGTGAAGACGGCCTTGACGGCGAGGCCTTCGTGGACCTCGGCGGGTTCCGCCAGGTTGCCGTACATGAGGAGGTCGTCGCCCTCGTCCAGGCGGACGGCGAGGATGGTGACGGGCTCCGTCATGGACGGCGCGAAGCGCTGGTGGTTGACGATCCAGGAGTAGACGCGGCCTCGGCCTGAGACGGGGGTCCAGGTCGACTCGCGGGAGCGGCAGGCGTTGCAGACGGCGCGGGCCGGGAAGCGGAGCCTGCCGCAGCCGGCGCACTTCTGGACGGTCAGTTCATGCCGGCGGACGGCCTCCCACCAGGGGCGGGAGTCGCGGTCGGGTTCGGGGCGGACGATCACTGGTCGCTCCGGAGGATGAGGGCCGAGGTTCCGGCGAGGACGTAGCCGGGCTGGGCGGTCGAGAGGGCGACGCGGGCGTCCGGCACCTGCCGGTCGCCCGCGTCGCCGCGGAGCTGGGCCACCGCTTCGGCGATGTGGTTGATGCCGTGGACGTACCCCTCGGACAGGAAGCCGCCGTGGGTGTTGACGGGCGGCCCCTCGCCGGACTCGACGAACGGGCCGCCTTCGCCCTTGGGGCAGAAGCCGTAGTCCTCCAGCTGGACCAGGACCGAGTAGGTGAAGCAGTCGTAGAGCTCGGCGACGTCGATGTCGGACGGGGTGACGCCCGCCATCGCGTAGAGGCGGGGGGCCATGCGAGCGGCCTCGGTGACCGTCCAGTCGGTGCCGGACGGGGTGGAGCCCGCGCCCGAGAACATGCTGTCGCCGCCACCCCAGGCCGCGCCGGAGATGAGGACGTGTTCACGGCGGAGGTCGCGTGCGCGTTCGCGTGAGGTGACGACGAGGGCGCACGCGCCGTCGGTCTCCAGGCAGCAGTCGAGGAGCCGGAGGGGTTCGGCGATCCAGCGGGACGCGAGGTAGTCGTCCAGGGTGATCGGGTCGCGTTTCAGGGCGCGGGGGTTCTTGGCGGCGTTCTCGCGCTGGCGGACGGCGATGCGCCCGAGCTGCTCGTGCGTCGTGCCGTACCGGTTCATGTGCGCGCGGGTGTACATGGCGAACTGCTGCGGCGGGGCGAAGTAGCCGTAGGGGGCCTGGTACTGGACGTCGAAGATGGGCGCGGGGGCTCGTCCGGTGCCGCCCATGCGGAACTCCGAGCGGGCGTTGATGGCGCGGTAGCAGACGACGGTCTCGGCCGCACCGGACGCCACGGCCATGGCGGCCTGGGCGACGACGGAGTGGGAGACGCTGCCGCCGCCGAACTGGTCGAGGTACCAGGTGACCTCCGGGACTCCGAGCGCGGGGGCGACCACCCACGGGGGCGTGCTGTCGCCGACGCGGTGGGTGGCGATGCCGTCCACGTCGTCCACGCTGAGGCCGGCGTCGGCGAGCGCGGCGGTGACCGCGTCCACAGCGAGGGTGAGGGTGGAGACCCCGGAGTCCTTGCTGAAGGGGGTGTAGCCGACCCCGGCGATCGCGGTCCGGTCGCGGAATCCCGGCACGGGCGTCCTCCCTGGCAGTGAGAGCAAGCAAGCGCTTGTGCGAGATTACCATCCAGCCTGGGGGGACTTTCTCCAGAGAGAGGCCCTTATGGGGGAAGAAGGCCGGGTGCCGGCGAGCTTGACAGTATCGAGAGGGCCCGCCTATCGTCCAAGCAAGCGCTTGGCTAAGAGAAGGGACGGTGTGATGGCCGAACACGCCACCGCGCTCCCGGCGACCGGGTCGGCCGAGCGATGCCACGGACCGGGAGTGGAGCGCCGCATGCACCGATCCCCCGACGGGCCGACGGCCAACGGCGCGGCACCCGCGGCCGGACCCCGGCCGGACGGCGGAGTGGCCGCGGTGCGGCCGGACGGCCGGGTCACCGACATCGACGGCGCGCGCTTCCGGGCGGTGCTGGGCCGGTTCGCGACCGGCGTGGTCGCGATCACCGGGATCGACGCC
>NZ_JBFAOF010000221.1:0-9119 GCF_040675125.1 Spirillospora sp. NPDC049652
CGGCACGCGCGTCGAGCCGGCCGAGGCGGACGCGCGCGGCGTCACGGTCATCGCGCTCGACCAGCTCCGTTCCTTCGGCCCCCACCATGAGCGCTGGGCGCGGGAGATGATGGCGAAGGCCGCCGCCGGGACCGTCCGTCCGGTCATCGGCCAGACGTTCCCGCTCGACCGCGCCGCCGACGCCCACGCCGCCGTCGAGAACCGCACCACCCTCGGCAAGACCCTGCTCATCCTCTGAGCGGCGGTGGATCCAACACCGACACGCAAAATCACCGAATGTGATCATTAATGAATCGGTTGGAGGATCTTCGACCGGTCTCCCGCGCGGCATAACCATTGCGCCCCCCACAACGATCTCCGAACCTCTGGGGGGACGATGCCCATGAAAGACTTTTCGCGCCGTTCGGTGGCAGTGGTCGCCGCGGTACTTCCGATCGTGTCGTTGTGTGCTCCATCGGCGTCCGCGGGGCCGGCGACGGCCGGCCCCGTCCACGCGCGGGACCTGCCGGGCTCCTCGGCGCAGAGCCGGACGAGCATCCTCGCCGGGGACGCCCTGGTGGCGGTGGCGGGCCGGACGGTCGAGATCACCAAGGCGGCGTGGCCGGAGTCCAGGCCGTCGATCTCCCTGCGCAAGTGGGTGCGTCCGCACACCTACCACCGGGCGGGGCAGCGGCTGGAGTTCCGGTACAAGGTGACGAACACCGGTCACGTCCCAATGGACCGCGTGGAGGTGGAAGACCACCTGCGCGGCCTGTCGAGGGTGTGGTGCCCGAGGAACATCTACCTGCGGCCGGGGGCGTCGCTGCACTGCACGGCGACGTACCGCGTCACCAGGCGGGACGTGCGGAAGCGGTGCGTGCAGAACTGCGCCGTCGCTACCGGGCGGAACCCGGCGACGGGCAGGTACGTCAGGTCCAACCGGGCGTGCGCGCGGGCTTACGGACACGTCCCGGTGACCGGTTAGGCGCGTCCCGCGGAAGGGTGTCCGGGGTCATCGGCCAGATGACCCGGGGCACCCTTTCTCCATGTCTTCGGACATTTGGACGGGCCGCGTAGGCGCGGTCGCGGAAAGCCGGAAGCCGGTCACGCAAAAACATTTCCGCTGATCATTAATCTTCTCGCCGTTCCGCCCGCCGAAGGGACCCGCGCAAGGCATCATCACTGCTACCCCCCAAGTAGACCGATGAATTTGAGTGGGGGAATGTTCATGGATGGCCTTTCGCGCCGTTCAGGGTATGTGATCGCGGCGGCGCTGGTGCTTCTGTCCGTGTGCGTCTCACCCGCGTCGGGCGGAGTCGCCCGGGACCGGGTCCCGGCGGGCACCCGCGCGGACGCTCCGCCCAAGGCGGAGTTCAACATCGTCTCCGGCGGCCCCGGCCGCCACCTGAGGGGCTACGTCGGGCCCGAGTCGCTGGACCCGACGAAGGGCTACCTGCCCCGGGGGTACGAGTCGCGGGGCTTCCGTCCCAGGGAGGTCGGGCGCGCGGGCATCGTCCGGGGAGTCAGGGCGGACGGCACTCTCGTGCGCGCCTACTGCTTCGACCTGGAGCACCCGGCGCGGGGCCACATGGCGTACCGGTTCGGCACGTGGAGCGAGGCCCCCGCGAAGAACCTCGGGTACATCGCGCGGACGGTCCACGAGTACTACCCCAACACGTCCCGCCCTGCCGGGCTCAGCGAGAGCGACAAGGCCGCGGCCGTCCAGGCGGCGATCTGGTTCTTCTCCAACAGGTACGTCCTGGACGACGAGGACCCGCTGTTCCCCGTGGCGTCCCGCATCGTCACCCGCGTCCTGAAGAAGGGGCCGCTGGAGGAGCCGGCGGGCCCGGCGGCGCGGATCAGCGGTCCGGACAACATGCGCGCCGGGACGGTCACGGGGCCGTTCGGAGTCGAGGGCGCCACGGCGCCGACGTCCGTCCGGGTCACCGGCGGCGAGATGTTCTCGGACGCCGAGGGCACGCAGCCGATCGCGAGCGGCACGGAGATGCGGCGCGGCGCGCCCTTCTACGTGCGGTCCGCCGAGCCCGGGAAGCTGCGGCTGACGGTGCGGGCGCGCGTCGTCCACCCGATCGGCCAGGCCGCGGTGTACATGCGGGACGCGAGCGGGTACCCCGGCATGCCGCGCGAGGGCCAGAAGATCATCCTCGCCCATGAGGACTGCGTGTACGTGACCGTCGAGAAGGTGGTCGAGGTCGAGGCGCCCCCGCCCGCGCCGCCGGCCCCGCCGGAGCGCCACCCGTCGATCGCCGTGCAGAAGTGGGTGCACCCCGGCACGTACAGCCGGGCGGGCCAGACGCTGCACTTCAAGATCAAGGTGACGAACACCGGCGACGTCGCGCTGAACCACGTGCGCGTCGAGGACCACATGCGCGGCCTGTCGGACGTCCGGTGCCGCCGGACGACACTGGCGGCGGGCCAGTCGATGGTCTGCTCCGCGTCCTACCGGGTCACCAAGCGGGACCTGCGGCGCCAGTCCGTGAAGAACTGCGCCGTCGCGAAGGGACGGACCTTCGAGGGCGGAATGCCCGTCAGGTCCGACCGCTCCTGCGCCGAGGCCTACGGCCACGTCCCCGTGACCGGCTAGGCACGACGCCAAGGGAGGGCGCCCGGGTCGAGAGACCCGGGCGTCCTCTTTTGTTGTTTTCGCGAGGCCACGTCCCATGCGGGAAATGTTCTTCTCGACGGCTTATGGGGGCTCTGTCTGGCTTTGCGGGCGCGCGGGGCACTCGGGGCAAAGAAAGCGCAGCGGGCATTAATGATCGCGCCCGCGTGATCGTGAATCGGTGCCCCACGAGGCATAACCGTCGCACTACAAGAGGATCTACCGAAGATCGGAGGCCATGCGCGTGCACGGTTTCTCACGCCGTTCAGGGTGCGTGATCGCAGGAATGCTGCTGTTCCTCTCGGTGTGCGTCTCACCGGCGGTGGCCGAAGTCGACCCGGGACGGTTCCCGGCGTCCGTCGTCATCGGCCTTCCGCCCGAGGCGGACTTCGACCTCACCGACCTGGGAGGCGGCACCGGCCTCGCGGGCTATCTCGGTCCCGAGACGCTCGATCCGCAGGACGGGTACCCGGCCGCCGGATACGACAAGTCGGGGTTCGTCCGCCATGACGTCGGCTACGCGGGCATCATCAACGGGGTGGGGCGCGACGGCACTCCGCTGCGCACCTACTGCATCGACCTCGCCCACGAAGCGTGGGGCGGGATGGCGTACAGGTACGCCTCCTGGAGTGAGGAGAACGTGCCGAACCTCGGGTACATCGCGCGCATCCTGCACGACTACTACCCGAACACCGACGAGCCCGCCGGGCTCAGCACCCCGCTGAAGGCCGCGGTCGTCCAGGCGGCGATCTGGTTCTTCTCCGACCGGTACGTCCTGGCCGAGGCCCCGCCGGTGTTCGAGGCGACGTCCGCGATCGTCAGCCGGGTGCTCGCCGAGGGGCCGCTGCCGCCGCCCCGGGCTCCGGAGCTGAGGATCAGCGGCCCGGACAGCATCCGCGCGGGCGACGTCTCCGGGCCGTTCACGGTGCACACCACGGCGGAGAGCGCGACCGTCTCCATCGCCGGGGGCCGGATGTTCGAGGACGCCGCGGGCACGCGGCCGATCCCGAGCGGCGCGCGACTGAGGGACGGCGAGAGCTTCTACGTGTCGTCCGACGAACCCGGCTCGCTGCGGATCTCGGCGCACGCGACCGCCGTCCACCCGGCGGGCGAGGTCGCGCTCTACGTGCGGGACCCGGAGGGGCAGCCGGGCTTCCCGGAGCAGGGCCAGAAGATCATCCTCGCCGCCGACGCCGAGACGAACGTGGAGGCCGAGAAGACGGTCGAGGTCACCGAGACCCCGCCGGAGCCGCCCAAGCCGCCGAAGCACAGGCCGTCGCTCAAGATACGGAAGTGGGTGCACCCGCACTCCTACCACCGTGCCGGCCAGGTACTGCGCTTCACGTACAAGGTGACGAACACCGGCCGTGTCCCGCTGGACCGTGTGCAGGTGGACGACCGCAAGCGCGGCCTGTCGCAGGTGCGCTGCCCGCACACCTCGCTGTGGCCAGGCCAGTCGATGGTCTGCACGGCGACCTACCGGGTCACGAAGAAGGACCTGTGGAAGCGGTCCGTGAAGAACTGCGCCGTCGCCAACGGCCGTGACCCGGAGCACGGGACCCCCGTGCGGTCGCGCCGCGCCTGCGCACAGGCCTACGGCCACATCGCCGTAACCGGCTAGGAGGAGCAAGAGGGTGTCCGGGTCATCGGCCGATGACCCGGACACCCTCTTCGCGTTCACGGGACGGACGTGCCCAGTAACCCCCCCGGCCCGGTGGTTCGCGAAAGCCCCCGCCGCCTACTCCCGAACGATGGTCCCGACCAGCGCCCGCAGGTCCTCGCGCCGGAGAACAAGACGCGCCCCGTGAGGATCCCTGCTGTCACGAACACCCACGGTCCCACCGAGGTCGGCCAGCTCGATGCAGCTTCCTCCGGCACCGCTCTCGCTGTGACTGCTCTTTCTCCAGAGGATCATGTTGCCTCCCGCTGCTCGATGAGCCACTCACGGGACTGATCCTGACTCCAGGCCCGCGTCGCGAGTCGATCAAAGCGTAGCCGAGCGCGGTTTGCGGAGTCTTGACCGTCAATGATCCGGCCCACTTCCAGCACCGTCCCTGCGAACGCGGCGGTCTGGTGGTCGGGAAGTTCGAACCACCAGAAAGAACCGTCCACCCCCAGGTTCGGGAGCGTGCTCGCCGGCAGGATCCGCACGGAGACGTTCTGCCGAGTGGACGCGGTCAAGAGGTAGTCGATCTGTTTGCGCATCGTCGTCCTGTCGCACATGGGACGCAGCGCCGCCTCGTCCAGAAGCAGCCAGATCTGGGGATCACCTTTGAGGATCGCGGCTTGGTGGTTCATGCGGCGCTCCAACGCCGCTCCCACGTCCGCGATGATTCCTTCGGCGTGACCCATCTCCAGGAAGGACCGGGCATAGCCCTCGATCTGGAAGGGGAAGGGGACGAGATTGTTCGCGAAGATCTTGTGCTCGATGGCGCTCGTCTGGAAGTGGTTGAGGCGTTCGCTCCAGTTCGGGTTCTCGCCCGAGACTGCGAAGTAATACAGAATTTCGAAGAGTTGTCCGGTGTGCCATGCCGCGTCGAGGGCCTTGCACTGGCGCTCGTCCAGCTGCTTCTCGCCGGTCTCGTACTTGGAAACTTGGCTGATCGAGCAGTCCAGGATCGCGGCCACGTCGTGCTGGCGGAGGTTCATGCGGATCCGCATATGGCGCAGCTGGTTGGCCATCAGGGCCCAGAGCGAGAGCCGGGCGTCGGGCGGGGGCTTGACCATGGTGTGCTCCGAGGGGTTCTGATCGGCGCATTTTCTGATCCGTCTGACAACAGTGACAACGGTAGTCGGGTGACCTCAGAGTGTGATGCGGAACACTGAAAATCGCGCCATGAGGACGGGTCCGATGATTCGGAAAGCTCCTGCGGCGGGTGATCAGGAAGACCTGGTCGTCTGCCGGTTCGACGCCGATCTCTCCGCTGCCGGGAAGGCGCGGCGGCGGGTGGGGGAGGTGCTGCGCGGGTGGGGGCACGACCGCCTCGAAGACGACGCCGCGCTCTGCGTGTCCGAGCTGGTGACCAACGCGCTCAACTGCGGGGCCACCGACATCCGCGTCCTGGTCGAGCGGCACACCGCCGAGATGGTCGAGGTGGCCGTCTGGGACGACGGGCCCGGTTGCCCCGAACTCCAGAGCCCCGACCTGAGCTGCGAGACCGGCCGGGGGCTCGGCATCGTCCAGGCCCTCTCGGTCTCCTGGGGCAAGCACGGTTCGCCGGACGGCGGCAAGACCGTGTGGGCGCGGTTCGTCTCGCCGGACGCCGAGTCGTGATCGCGGTGCTTCACACGTCCGCGATGCTGGCCTGCGTGCTGGGAGGGGCGTGCGTGGGCGCCTCGCTCACCGGCCTTCTCCTCTACATGTTCCGGCCGCGGCCGACCGGACGGCATCGCCCGCGGTCATGACGAGGCGCTTTGACCTGGAGCGCGCTCCAGCTTCTAGCGTCCTTGGGCATGGCGATGGAACAGCAGCACAAGCTCGGTTCGGGGTTCGGTGCGCACGACACGGCGCGGGACGTCCTGGAGGGGATCGACCTCACCGGAAAGTCCGCGCTCGTCACGGGCGGGTACTCCGGGCTCGGACTGGCCGGCGTCCGGGCGCTCGTCGAGGCGGGGGCACGGGTCGTCGTACCTGCTCGCAGGCCCGAGGTGGCCCGGGAGGCGCTGCGGGACGTGCCGCGCGTGGACGTCCATGAGCTCGACCTCGGCGATCTCGGCAGCGTCCGCGAATTTTCCGATCACCTCCTCGGGGACGGGCGGACGCTCGACATCGTGATCACCAACGCGGGGATCATGGCGTGTCCGGAGACGCGCGTCGGGCCCGGCTGGGAGGCGCACTTCGCGACCAACCACCTCGGGCACTTCGCGCTGGTCAACCGGCTACGTCCGCTGCTCGCGGACGACGCGCGGGTCGTCTCGGTCGCGTCGTCCGGGCACTTCCTGTCGGGCATCCGGTGGGACGACCCGCACTTCGCCACCGGGTACGACCGCTGGCTGGCGTACGCGCAGTCGAAGACCGCGAACGCGTTGTTCGCCGTCCAGCTCAACGCGCTCGGCGTGCGGGCGTTCGCCGTCCACCCCGGCAGCATCCTCACCCCGTTGCAGCGGCACGTCCCGCGCGAGGAGCAGATCGCGCAGGGCTGGATGAGCGAGGACGGCACCCCGGCGGAGGGCTTCAAGACCCCGGAGCAGGGCGCGGCGACCGCGATCTGGGCCGCCACGTCACCCCTCCTGGACGGCCTCGGCGGCCTTTACGCGCAGGACTGCGACATCGCCGAGCCCGCGACCACCGACGACATGCTGATCGGCGGCGTCAAGCCGTGGGCCGTGGACGCGGGCGACGCGGCCCGGCTCTGGGAGGTCTCCGCCGATCTCACCGGTCAGGGCGCATAGGCGGCCAGGAACTCGTCCACGTACACCTCGATCTCCTCGGGGGCGGCGCCGACGCGGGCGAGGGCGGCCGTCCCCAGGTAGCTCGCGTAGGCGGCGGTCGCGCGGTGCCGGGCCTGGTCGTCCGCCATGCCCAGCTCCCGGAACGCCGCCTCGACGATCTCCAGCCGCCGCCGGGTGACCCGGCCCGCGACCGCGAGCACGGCCGGGTCCGTCTCGCAGGTCAGCCGGAGGGCGACGTCCGCGTGCCCGGTGCCGAGGGACAGCAGGAGCAGCGAGCGCAACCTCTCCCTTGGGTCCGCGAGGCCGGTGAACCGGGCCGCGACGCGCTCGGTCTGCTCCCGCTCCCACAGCTCCAGCGCCGCGTCCAGCAGCGCCGACCGGTTCTCGAACAGCCAGTAGAAGCTCGACTTGGACGCCCCGAGCCGCGCGGCGACCGGCTCCACCGCGACGGCGGCGGCCCCGCCCTCGACCAGCGCCGCGAGCGCCGCGGCGGCCCAGTCGTCGCGGCTGAGGCGGGCGGTGCGTGGCATGACTCACTCTCCCCTTGTTCTGGACGGAGGCGTACAGTCTAGGTTCTGTACGCTACCGTCCAGAATGTTCGAGGGGGACACGACCGTGGACTGGATGCTGGACCGCCTCCTGCCCGACCCCGACTTCCGCACCCGCTACACCCGCCGCGTCGACGCCCCGCCCGAGGCCGTCTGGCGCGCCCTGCTCACCGTCGGCGTGGACGACCTCCCGGTCACGGGCGTCCTCATGCGCGTCAGGCAGGGAGGCCGCCGCCGCACGTCCTCGGGCTCGTTCGTCGCGAACGCGGCGGTCCCCGAACTGGGCCGCACGGAAGGCCGGGAGATCGTCTTCGGACGCGTCGCCCAGTTCTGGAAGCCCCGTCCGGTGCCCGGCCCGCCCGAGACGGCGACCGCCGAGGGCTTCGCCGCGTTCGCCGAACCCGGCTGGGCCAAGGCCGCCCTCGGGCTCCAGGTCGTCCCGTCCAACGGCCGCACCGTCCTGGTCGCCGACACCCGCGTCACCGCGACCGACCCGCGCAGCCGCCGCGTCTTCTCCTTCTACTGGGCCCTCATCCGCCTCGGCGGAGCCGGGCTGATCCGCCTGGAACTCCTCAACGCGACCGCCCGCATCGCCGAACGCGGCTGAGAACCGTCCACGTCAGGGGGCTGATGGATGAACGTGCGATTCCGTGTGGGCTTCGGGTTCCTCGCCGGTGCGCTGCTGGTCGGCGCGGTCTCGGCCTGGAAGTCGGACGTCCGCTCGTCCGGCGGGACGATCCCGACGAGGGGAGTGGTTCCGGTCGTGTCGGGGGTGTCGTGGACGGACGACTTCCCAACCGCGCCCGACCCCTCGACGCTGTTCTCCCCGGAGGTGTGGAAGGCCCTCCGCGACCGGGAGGACCCCGGCTCGGAATGCCGCCACAGCCCGGGAGACGGCTACGACATGTGGAGCTGCTGGTTCAGCGCCGCCAACCGGGGGCTGCGCGACAGGGACGAGCTGTCGGTCGAGGTGACGAAGTACGACGCGCGCTTGGGCGAGAGCGCCGTCGAGCACGCGGCGGCCATCTTCGACACCGCCCACGGCACGTACGCCGATTTTCCGGTGTCCTCCCCGTCCCCGCTCGGTGACCAGGCGTTCGAGGTGCCGGTCGAGAGCAGTGCGACGGAGAAGCCGCACCTGGTCACCTTCCGCGCGCGGAACCTCATCGTCGAACTCCGGGTCACCGTCTACCGGGCGAAGCTCGACAAGTGGGAGCTGGCGGGCGAGCGGCGCCGCCAGACCTGGCTTTACGCGACCGAACTCTCCCAGGGGCTCGCGCGGTTCCGGCACTGACCGTCCGATGCGCGACCTTCGCGGGGCCAGGTCACGACTTTGGTCGGAGGACGAGCGTCGGGTGGCCGATGTTCGGGGGTGCGTCCGCCCGTGAGGCTCGTCTCGTGAGCTGAGCGGAAGGGGCGCTTCGATGACGGGGATCGAGCGGCAGGCGGGACACGGACGGCGGGCGGGACGTGGACGGCGGGCGGGCATCGGCCGCCGCACGGTCGTCGCGGGAGCGGTGGCGGCGGCGGCGACCGGGATCGCCGCGCTGGGACGGCCCGCCGACACGCAGGCGCGG
>NZ_JBFAOF010000222.1:0-9110 GCF_040675125.1 Spirillospora sp. NPDC049652
GACCGCCTCGGGCAGGCCCCACGGCCGGATCACGGCGCAGGCCAGCACCACCAGGAGCAGGACGGCGGACAGCGCTTCTGCGAATGCTGTGTTCAGCGGGAACCCTTTCCGGACGGAGCCCTGGCACGAGGGAGTTCGTCCACCCTTGCGCATTCGTGCCGGCGAAGGCCGTAGCCTCGCCCGTCCCGTCGTGATCCCGCCGTCGTCGGCCGTCCGCCCGCCCGCCCGTCCCCGCGGACCGACTTCGTGTTGCCGCTGAGTGCGGTGCCGGACTCTGCGAAGGTCGTCAGATGGATGTGACTGGCCGGGCGTGAGGAGACACGTGAGTGCGACGAGCTTCATCGTGGGTCATGGGTACGCGATCTATGAAGGCCCCTCGTGGGACAGCGGTCCCCACAGCCACGCCGCCTTCCAGATCAGCGCCGCCGTCCAGGGCCACGCCGCGATGCTCGACGCCGCCGGTACCCGTCACCGCGCCACCGCCCTCCTCGTTCCGCCCATGGCAGAACATCGGATGCTGACGACGGCGGACTTGCGCGTCCTCTACATCGAGCCCCATTACGCGTACGCCGACCAGCTGCGCCGGCGCTGCGAGGCGGGCATCACCGCCGCGCCCGACTTGCGCCATCTGGGCGAGGACGACCTCCGTTCCGCCGGTACCGAACCGTCAGACCGCCTTGACCCCCGGCTGCTCAAAGCCATGCAGGCCCTCGCGGACGGTCCGGTCTCAGCGGCAGAGCTGGCGACACGCGTGGGTGTGTCTCCGCAACGGCTCCGCGGCCTCGCGCGGAGCCAGCTCGGCATGCCGCTGGCGCGCTGGCGGATCTGGAACCAGCTCCGCCGCACCGTGGAGGAAGTCCGCGCGGGGCGGTCCCTGGCCGATGCTGCCACCGCGAGCGGTTTCGCCGACCAGGCCCACCTGACCCGATGGATGCGCGAGATGATGGGCCTGACCCCTGCGACCGTCCTCCCGCTGCTACGCCGCTCCCTCGCGGACGGCGACGTAGATGGAGATCGACCCGGTGACCGTTGACACCAGCTCGGCCTCCCGGACGTCCCGGAAACCGGCCTCCGCCATCAGTTCGGGTACCACCCCCTCGGCGTTCGGCCGAGTGTCCTCGACTCCGTCGGCGAACTGCACCAGCCGGAAACCGCACCGCATCAACCGCGTCCGCTGCCGTCCGTAATCGGCGATCACCACCTTGCCGCCCGGGCGGAGGACGGTATGCATGGCCGCGAGGATGGCCCGCTTGGTCTCCATCGGGCACTGATGCAGCACCAACGTGGACACCACCGCGTCCGCCGTCCCGTCTTCCACGACTTCGGGCAAGGCGTCACCCATTCCCAGCTTCCACTGGACATCCGCGCTGGCGGCTGCGGCCTTGCGCCGCGCGATCGCCAGGACACTGTCGTCCGGGTCCACTGCCACCACGCGTGCGCGCGGCTCCGCCCGGCTCACCATGAGGGCGGTCGCGCCGGTGCCGCATCCCACGTCCACCACCAGTTCGCCTGGACGCGGCGCGACGTGCATGACGGCCAGCGCCCGCCACAACCGTTCGCGGGTCAACGCGACGACCGGATCGAAGAAGCGCGCGGGCGCGAAGCGTCCCAGCGCAGGAGTGAAAGTCTGTTCGCTCACGACCACCAGCCTCCCGCCGGGCGACCCGGCGGTCTTGAACGAATCGCTCACCGCCGACGGGCATGTTCCTCAGGTCGGTTCTCTGCCCAGGTACGTCATCACGCCACGTGGGCCGCTCAGGAGCGGGAGGGAGAGGGAGACCGGGAGGGGGTGCCGTGGTGGACGGGGTCGGTGGCTTTGTAGCAGCTGGTCTTGGCCGAGCGGCCCTGCCCGGCGCTGGTCACCACGTAGGCCTCGACGTAGACGCATCCGGCGGCCGTCATGAGCACGCTGCTCCATGACCCCGGCCGCACGTCGGCGCTGGCCGAGGACTGGGCGCTGGCGTCGTCCGCGGGTCGGCGGACGATGATGTGCACGCGCCACTTGGTGGAGTTGGGCCCCGTGACGTAGCCCCAGTTGGACTGGCATCGGGGGGAGTAGTAGAGGACGAGCCAGCCGTACGCGCTCTCGTCCGGCCAGACCATCCCCTGCCGCTCGATGATCTTCTGGTCGTGTCCGCAGCCGGCGATGTAGGGGTCGACGCCGTCGGCGGGCGCGACCGGTGCGGGGGTGGGCGTTCTGGCGGCGGATCGGCCTGCGGCCGGGTGGACGAACCAGCCGGCCGTGAAGGCGAGGAGGGCGGCCAGCGCGCCGATCAGCAGACCACGGCGCGGGGGTCGGCGTCGGCCGGGCGGGGCCGGAACGGGAACGGGATCGGGTAAGGCCTGCGCGGGCGGCAGCACCACGTGTGCGGCGGGGCGCAGAACCAGCCAGCCTCGTTCGTCCTTCTCATCGCCTCCTTCCCCGGTCTCCTGGGCCGCCGGCTGAGGGGCGGTGGCCTCCGACTCGGCCCGCGCCCTCGCCAGCCTTTCCAGCCACCACTCCCGGTCGCCCCGGCAGAGCCGGACGAACTCACTCAGCACGCGTTCGCTGGGAAGCTGGTATCCGGCGACGGCCGCGGCCAGCGCGCTCTTCGACACCGTGCTGTGACGTGCCATCGTGCCGAACGGGACCTCGCCGGCTGCGGCGCGTAAGGCGCGCAGTTCGCAGGCGAAGCGCTCGACGGGTCCCATGGCCGGATTCAACGGCCGCATCGTCCGTCCCATGACATCCGCTCCTTGGATCGGTCAGAGCCCGTGCCGAAGAGGCCTGGTTCGGGAGAAATCTGGCACAGGCGAGCGGAGGGGGGAAAGAGGTGCTTCAGGCCGGTTAAGGCCTTTTGTTCCCGGCGTTCGCAGTCGGTTGAGTGATGGGGCCCAGGAAAGGTCTTTGTGTCTTTCATGACCCGCCAGGCGTGACAGGGGTGAATGCGAAGACGGCCCGAACCGCCCGGTGCAATCTCTGTAAGGTCGCGGTTATCCCGTCGCGAGTTTGTGTGGATAATCGGTGAGGCCGGTCGTCCACGCCGCTGGCGCGGGGATACTCCGCCTGCCGGTGGCCAGAGGCGTGTCCGTCGCCTCTAGGCGCTGCGCGAGATCGAAGCCGCAGCCAAGCCCGGAACCGCACTGGTCCCCGTCCCCCGTCCGATTCCGGCTCGCGCCCCCGACCGTCCCGACCAGGACGACGGCGCGGCTCTGGTCCCGACCGCCCGCCTTCCGCCGTGGTGTTGCCGCCGTCCCGACGAGTGCGCCGCGTCCGTCCGGCGGCGGTCGAGCGGGTCGCCGACGCGAGCGTGCGTGCTGACGTCATCGACCCCGAGGTCCTTGAGGACGCCCGGACGCGGCGGGTCCTGACGGCGGTCGGGCGGCGTTCGCCGCGCTACCTGGCCGGTGCTGCGGCGCTGGTGGCCACCGCAGTCGTCACCGCCGCGCTCGTGCGCCCTTCGCACGAGACGGCCACGGCGGCCCGGTCACGGGTCAACGACCTGGAGTTCCGGATCGCCGACCGGCGCCTGGTCGCGGTCGATCCCGCCGCCGTCGCGAACCTGCCCGCAGGCAGCGCGCGTCACCTCCGTCCACCACGCCGACGGCCAACCGGACCAGATTGGCCTGGACATCAAGGTCTGGAACCCCCGCAACGCGTCCTAAGAGTGCGCCCCCGCCTCGCCCAGCTTGGCGCTGCACCCGAGAAGACGCGCCTCCCACGCCCGTCCGGTCGTGACGTAGTGCCCCACAGCCGCCCGCCTGCCGCCCCATTCGAGCGCCCCGCCGATTCGGCCGGCCGCCCTGCGTCAACCCTCCGCCTGGGCACCGTTTTGTCCGGCGTGATGGAAGAGGCTGGCCAGACAAACAGGCGCGTTCAAGACTGAGGTCGCTCAGAGCAGTCACTTCGTGGCCGCACGAACTCGAAGCCGCCGACCAGGTACGAGAGAACGGGGAACTGGTGAACAAAACGCTCATGACAGCCGTGGCCGCCGTCACCAATCGCGGGCGGCGACCACGCTCGGCAGAATCCATGTGTGGGCTCGTCCGGCCTGCCTCTCGGCACGGTTCGCGCGGGGGAAGCATCGTCGCGAAACGCGTCGGTGCCGTGGTCGCGTCGGTGGCCGTTGCCGGGACAGGCATGGTCGCCGTGTCGGGCCCCGCCAGCGCCGGCGGCTGCCTCGAGGCGATCTGCGGCAAGGTGCTCAACGAGAGCTCCCACACGGTGTGGGCCATCAGGGATTACGACGACAACGGGCCGAAGCCGGGCACCGAGTGGCGCGCTCTGTACCCCGGCGAGTCGACTCCCTCGGGCCAGGACTGGGACGGCTTCTACGTGAGGTGCAAGGCGTCGGGCAGGATCGCCAGATGGGTGTTTCCAGGCTTCTGGGCTTGGCGGGACTTCAACATGTCGGCCGGGTACGCCATGAAGATCGCGACTAACGATGAGGCGCACGTCCGCAGCCAGAGCTGCTGAACAGCGCCCAACCATGCCGAGGGCCGCCGGGCGCGCGCACGTCGTGCCCGGCCGCCAAGCGTGAAGGAGGCGGGGTGGTTGTCGGTGGTCGCTGGCATGGTCGTGGGGTCATGTCATCGGCCTTACGGGAGAAGCCATGCTCACGGTGACGTACGGGGACGTCGCGTGGATTGAGGAGCTCGGTGAGATTTTCTGCTTCACCTTCATCGAGGACGTCAACGAGACCGAGGCGCTGTCGCGGTTGGGCGCTCTCCCGGACACGCTGCGTCCCCGCACGCTGCATGATGCTTGGGATGCCTACCACTCCTTCGAGGACGGCTACCCGCAGTTCGCCTTCGCGCTGAACCTCGGAACCTGGACGGTGCTCTACGAGCCCGATGGTTTCCAGGGCTCGCTTCCGGAGCCGTTGAAGGCGCTCTCGCGAGACACCCGGGCCGTCTCGGTTCTGCGGCACCAGTACGCCGACCACGGCTTCTGCTACGCCGCCGACGGCACGCTGGTCACCGGGTTCGAACCCACCTGGCCCCAGCGGCGCTGGGGCAGCGAGCCCGACCACCTCTTGGGAAAGATGCGCGCGGCGGGCTTCGATCCCGACTTCGAGGACGACGATTACCTCGCTGGCGGCTACATCCCAGCATTCTTGCTGGCGGGCCTGATCACGGGCGTCGTCCCGCATCAGAACGCGCTGACCGGAGAAATCCTGTCCGCTGAGGTCGAACCGTGGTTCTGCGCCACTGCGCCGTCGCCCACCTATGACCGCACCGATTCAGCCATCAGCACGGCTGTCCAAGCCGCCCCGCCGCATCTGCTCCGCGCGGTCATCGCACGGGAGACGATGCGCCTGGCCGCCGTCCTGGACCTGGCCGGTACCCCGGGCCTGGCCGAGGCGGTCGCCGCAGCCGAGCGCGGCGAGCCGGTCACCGTTTCTCCTGGCTCGGAACTCGGCATGCATGTCCGCTCTTGGCTGGTCCACTCCCGCCGGTCGAGTAGAGCGTTGAACGACCCGTCCGTACAGTCCAGGCTGAGCGACTACGGAGACGAGACCGCAGCCTTGCGCGGCTGGTTCGCCGATGCGTTGAAAGCCGCGTTGTGGCCCGACCCGCATGCCGCTGCCGGGGCGGTGCTCCGTCCGCTCACGGAAGGCCCTCCGGTGTTCCGCGACCCTGCTGAGGAACGCACCATCCTGCGCGCACTCCGCGAAAATCCGGACCCGGCCTGACGGCGGCCCCGCCCCGCTGGAGGCCCTGGGGCGGAGCGTCTCGTTGGGGGGCTACCAGGTGCATCCGTCCCACTGGGTGGCGCCTGCCTCCTCCCACATGGACCGCCCGCCGAACCTTCCGCGGTCACCTCCGTCACTCTGACCCCACCCGTCTGCTCGACCGCGTGGGTGAGGCGGCTGCTGTCGGAGGCTGGGGAGGGGGTGCCGTGGTCGTCCGTGCGGGCTCGACCGGCACCGGCGGCTGGAGGAGTTCGGCGTCGACTCGCTGATGGCGGCCGAGCTGATCACCGTCCTGCGCAACGCCTACGGGCTGGAGATCCCGCCGATGGAGTTCGTCCGCAACGGCGGGACGATCGCCGACATGGCCCAGATGGTCCACCTCCGCCTCGGCCCCGACCCCTCGCCCCGGGCAGCCCCTTCGCAACCCTGAGCCGCCAGGTCGTGCAGGAAGATCGGCCGGGCATGCTGCAATGATCGTCATGGAGATGAGTCGTCCGCCGATCGACGAACCCGGCCTGAAGCTAGCGATGGAGCAGAACCTCGCCGGGCACGCCTGCCACCTGCACCGGAAACGGGACGGCGCGTCCGTCACCGAGACCGGCGACCTGCTGATCGCCGACAGCGGCCTGGACGACGACACCTTCAACATCGTCGCGGCGGCCCGCTTCACCCCGGCGACCGTCCGGGTCCGCACCGCCGAAACCGTCGGCGCCCTGGCCGCGACCGGCCGCCCCTTCTCGTGGTGGGTGGGCCCCGCCTCCACGCCGTCCGACCTCGCCGAGCATCTCGAGGCCGCCGGGCTCGAAGCCGCGGAGACCGAGACGGGCATGTGGCGGGACCTGCGTGCGCCCCTCCCCGAGGCGCGTGCCGACGGCCTGGACGTCCGCTTGGTGACCGGACCGGCGCAGCTCGCCGACTACGCCATGATCCTGGCGGCGAACTGGAACCCGCCCGCCGTCACCGTGCGCCAGTTCTTCGCCGACACCGCGCCCTGGGCGCTAGCACCCGACTGCCCCGCCCGGTACCTGGTCGGCTACGTCGACGAGCGTCCCGTCTGCTCGGCCGAGGTCTTTCTGGACGCGGGCGTCGCCGGAATCTACAACATCGCGACTCTCGCGGCCGCCCGCCGTCGTGGCCATGGCCGCGTCATCACCCTCGCCGCCCTGCGGACCGCCCACGACGCGGGGTACGAGACCGCGGTGTTGCAGGCATCGGCGGACGGCGAACGCGTCTACCGCCGACTCGGTTTCACCCCGTGTGGTCACTTCACCGAGTACGCCATCAACCCGTGATCCGTCATAGGGTCTCGGCCTCGGACCTCCCGGAGGAAGGGCGCAGGAGTGAGCACGCTGGATCTCGCGATCGACGTCATCGTGCGGGGATCGGTCCTGGGGGCCGACGCCGCCAGCACCCCTGAGGACGTCGATCGCATCCTGGGCACCACCCCGGCGGAGAACGGGAGTGGGGACCAGATGTGGCGGGACCACGGCCTGGTCGAGTTCTTCTGGGAGCGAGGCCCCGGACAAGCGGCATGGCGGTGCACGCATTTCACCGTGCAACTGCACCGGCTGAGCTCGGTCGGCACCGACGTCGCGGCTCGTCCGATCGAGGACGCCTACGGCCCCCTACGGGCCTCGCTCCGTTTCGCCGAGCTTCGGGCCGCGCTGACGGGCCTCGGTGTTGATCTGGTCGAACTGCCGAGCCCGAACGAGGGGTACCAGGAGTACTGGCAGCCCGACGCCGCGGTTCACATCCTCGTTTTCGACGGCGAAGTCGACCGCATCATCGCGCCGTTGCCCGCCGAGGCCGTCGCACGCATGCTCGCGGACTGACCCGTGGCCCGGCAGCACATCAGGCATCTGCTCCGGGCCTCGGACGAGCAGCTTCCGGCCCGGAGCGCGGCGAAGCCGATCCTTGGCTGAGGCCTGCGCGAGCGGCTGATGGCCGACTCTTTCGGATCTCTCGGGACGAGACGGGAACCTCGCGGCGCCACCGGACAGGACAGTGTGTGGAATTGTCAGCGCGAGCCCGAATACGAGCAGGCGACCCCGCGGCGTTCGGGGACCTCTTCGATGAGCATGCACGAGCGGTGTACCGCTACGCGGTCCGGGTCACCGGCGACTGGACGGCGGCGGAGGACATCGTGTCGCTCACCTTCCTGGAGGCGTGGCGCCTGCGCGAGAAGATCCAGCCGGACGGAGAGTCGCTGCGGCCCTGGCTGTTCGGCATCGCGACCAACGTCCTGCGCAACGCGTCCCGGTCCGCGCGGCGGCACGAGGCGGCACTGAACCGGATGCCCCGCCGGGACGAGGTGGCGGACTTCGCCGACGAGCTGGTGGACCGGCTCGCCGACGCGGAGGAACTGGCCGCCGCGCGCACCGCGCTCGGCCGGCTGCGCAAGGCCGAACGTGAGGTGTTCACGCTCTGCGTGTGGGCGGGCCTCAACTACACGGAGGCCGCGGCGGCGCTCGGCGTGCCGGTGGGCACGGTGCGTTCGCGGCTCTCACGAGCCCGGACCCGGTTGCGCAAACTCACCGACGCCGAACGGGAACCCTCGTCCGGCCGAGGACAGCTCATTGGTGACGACCGCGCGCACGCGGTCCGGCCGACGCAGGAGAGGTACTCATGAACGGCAACCCACGGCGCGGACCCGAGTCCGACGAGCTCGCCGAGCTCACGCGGCTTCTGCCGCCCCCGGGCGCCCCTGAGCTCTCCGACGGCCGGCACCACCTCCTCAAGGAGCACCTGATGCTGCAGATCGAAGAGCCCGCGACCGCCCCGAAGCGCCCCAGGCGCCGCCGGTTCGTGCTGCTGGCGGCCCCGCTCGCCGCCGCGGCGGTGGCGGCGGGCCTGTTCACCGGCCTGCGCGGCGGCGGTGACGGCTCGCCCGCGCCGGCGCCCGCGCCCGCGGCCGGCGACGAGCACAGCGCCCCCGCGCTGCTGGACCGCATCTCGCTGGCCGCCTCGCACCAGCGCGTCCTGCCCGTGCGCGACGACCAGCTCGTCTACATCAAGAGCAAGGTCGCGTGGACCGTCCAGACGGACGGCGGACCGCGGGTTCCGCAGCCGCTGCGGGAGCGCGAGGTCTGGCTGCCGCAGAGCGTCGGAAAGCGGGGCCTGCTCCGGGTGGCGGGCGGTAAGGGGATCGTGCTGGTCGGCTCGAAGGACGACATGACGTACCGGAAGCTCGCCGCCATGCCGACCGAGCCGGGCGCCCTGCTGGCCGGCATCTATGCGAAGTTTCCGAAGTCCGGCAAGACCGCCGAGCCGGCCGCCCGGAACGCCGCGGTCTTCCACGAGCTCGGCGTGCTCCTGTCGGAGCAGATCCTGCCGCCCAAGCTCGCCGTCGCCATCTACCGCGCCGCCGCGAAGATCCCCGGAGTGGTCGTGGTGCCCGACTCGGTCCCCGGCTGGGTCGAGCACGACCCCACCGAG
>NZ_JBFAOF010000223.1:0-9104 GCF_040675125.1 Spirillospora sp. NPDC049652
CGCCCGCTCCGGTTCCCGGGCGCGCGGCGCGCCGGGCGGCCCGCGTCAGGAGTGCGCCAGGTCGTCCGCGAGGCGGGCGGTGATGGCTTCGAGGACCCGGGCGGTCGTGGCCAGGTCCTCAGGGGTGGCCGCGCTGTAGGCGCGGGTGATGGTGTCGGCGCTCGCCTCCCGGACAGTCGCGACGAGGGCGCGGCCGGTGCCCGTGGCCTGGATGTCGCCGTCCGGGAGGGCCTCCGCGTATCCACTGGTCAGAAGGTTGTCGAGGGCCTTCTCGACGTCCCGTCCGGGCCACTGGGTGAGGGCGGCGATGCGGGCGGTGTGGTCCTGGCGGCCGGTCGGCGCGGCGAGCTGGCTGAGGGTGATCCACTGCTTCTCGTCCAGGGTGGTGCCGCGCAGGGACCGGGCCAGGACGGCGGTGTGGTGCTTCTCGACCCGGCCGATGATCTTCGGGGTCAGCGTCGTGTTCATGGGTCTATTTTGGCACTGAGTTTCAGTTGTGGTCAAGCATCAATAAACACTCAGCTTCCGCACGGCCGGAGCCACCGTCATCTCACTTCTCCGGGGCGGCCAGGCAGAGCGCGGACCACTGGTGGCCGTCCGGGTCGGCGAAACCGCGCTGGTAGCGGTTGCCCTCGGTCATCGGCTCGCCGACGGCCGAGGCCCCGGCGGCGAGCGCCTTGTCGACCAGCTCGTCCACCTCCCCCCGGTTGGCGAGGCCGAGCACCAGGATCATCTCGGTGCTCTTGGCCGGGTCGGCCACCTGGTGCTGGGCGTATCCGGCGAACGTGGGCTCGGCCAGCAGCATGACCTGGGTGCGCTCGCTGATGATCACGGACGCCATGTCCTCGGTCATGCCGTAGAAGTCGAAGCCGAGCGCGGTGAAGAACTCCTTGGAGCGCTCGAGGTCGTTGACGGGCAGGTTCACGAAGAGCGTGGTGGACATCGGAGGCTTTTCCCTTCTTCGGCTTCCTTGTGATGACAAGTCTTCCGAGCGGGACGCCTCCGGGGCTTGGCGTTGAGCGCCCGCCGCTTGACGATCCGCGCCGCGCTCGGGCGCGCGTCATCAGGCAGCCCGGTGTTCAGGCAGCCCGGTGTTCAGGCAGCGCGGTGTTCAGGCGCTGGGCATCAGGCAGGAGCGGCGGTACTCCGCCGGGGACACTCCGTAGGCCCGCCGGAACACGCGGCTGAAGTGGGCCGGGTCCGGCAGGCCCCAGCGCGCCGCGATGCCGCTGACGGGCTGGTCGAACAGGGCCGGGTCGCCGAGGTCCCGGCGGCAGCGCTCCAGCCGCCGGTGCCGGATCCAGGCCGCGACCGTGGTGTCCTGCGACTCGAACAGCCGGTGCAGGTAGCGCAGCGAGACGTGGTGCGCGGCGGCGATCGTCGCCGGGCCGAGGCCGGGGTCGCCGAGGTGCTGCTCGACGAACGCGTGGACGCGGCGCAGCAGGACCCGCTCGCGGGTCTCCGGCGCCAGCGTCCTGACCTGCGCCGACCGCTCGGCGAGGATCATGTCGAGCAGGTCGGTCACGACGGTGGGCAGCCGGGCGGAGCTCGCCGTCCGGTGGCTCTCGGCGTCCTCGGCCACCCTGCGCAGCAGCGGCGCGGCGAGCGCCGCGGCGCCGTCGTCGGGCGCGACCGGGACGGCGGTGAGGCCGCGCACCGTGTCGGCGGGCACGGTGAGCATCGGGCGGGCGAAGCTGAACACCGCGAGCTGGACGGCCGAGTCGTAGACCAGCTCGTAGGGGCGGGAGAAGTCGTAGACGGCCAGGTCACCGGCGCGCAGCCGGGCGGTCCTGCCGTCCTGCCCGAGCAGGACCGTGCCGGAGACGGCCAGCACGACCCGGTAGTGGTCGGGGTCGTCGCGGCGGATGAGTCCCGGCGTGCGGTGCACGCTGTGCGGGGTCGAGGTCTGGATCCGGCCGACGCCGAGCGGCCCGAGCTGCACGGCCTCGATCTGGCCCCGGAGCGGGGCGTCCCGGTCCATCCGCACGTCGAGCGGCCCGAGCGTCTCGGACACGATGCTCAGCCACACGTCGACCCGTTCCGCGGCGGGCACGTCACCGGCCCGGATCAGGACGGCCACTCCCACCTCCCGGGGCGTATCGCATCGCCCCATCGTAGAGACGCCCACCGACGTCCGGAGGAAGATCACCGAGGCGGACGCCGCCCGCCGGGCGGTTCAGTCGGCGAGCGGGAGGAGGTCGGGACCGTCCGCCTCGGCCGCGAGGGTGACGATGCGGAGCAGGTCAGCGAGCTGGCGGCGCTGGTCCGGGGTCAGCACCGACAGCAGGACGTGCTCGCCGGACGAGCGGTCCTCGTACACCGACTCCCACGCGTCGCTCGCCTTGGCCGTCAGCCGGACGAGCAGGCGGCGGCGGTCGTCGGGATCGGGGACGCGGTCGACGTAGCCGTCGCGTTCGAGGCGTTCGAGGCGGTTGGTGAGGGTGGCCGGGCGGACGTCCAGGACCTCGGCGAGCCAGGTCGGGCTCGCCTGGTAGGGGGCTCCGGCGTTGCGCAGCCACCAGATGACGTCGTACTGCCAGTCCTGGAGGCCGTGCCCGGCGAGGGAGCTCTCGCGCTCGTGCCGCAGCCGCCGGACGATCGCCTGCATGCGGGTGACCGCGCCCTCCACGTCCGGGTCGAGGTCGGGCAGTTCGCGGGACCAGAAGGCGATGTGCCGGTCGATGGAGTCCTGTGCCATGGCAGCGATAATACCATTTCGTATATTTCCATATCGTAGTACTGTCGCTCCCCGTCACCCCGACGACGAGGAGGACCGCCATGCCGCTTTGG
The DNA here is from genome assembly GCF_040675125.1 of Spirillospora sp. NPDC049652. Taxonomy (NCBI): domain Bacteria; kingdom Bacillati; phylum Actinomycetota; class Actinomycetes; order Streptosporangiales; family Thermomonosporaceae; genus Spirillospora; species Spirillospora sp. NPDC049652. Next base: position 2,791 of record NZ_JBFAOF010000223.1, read on the forward strand.
CCCGACGACCTGGCCGGACACGTCCACGAGCACACCTTCGTCAGCGCCCTGCTGCGCGACAACCCGCTCGGCGACCCGCACGAGCGACCGCTGTGGGTCTACACGCCGCCCGGCTACGACGACGACCCCGGCCGCCGCTACCCCAGCGTCTACATGCTGCTCGGCTACACGGGGCAGCTCCAGGCGTGGAGCCGCGCGACGTCCGCGTACCGCGACCCCGTGCCGGTCGATGTCGACCGGCTGTTCGCGCGGGGCGAGGCACCGCCCGCGATCCTGGTGTTCGTCGACGCGTTCACCACCTACGGAGGCAGCCAGTACGTCGACTCGCGCGGCACCGGCCGCTACCACTCGTACCTGTGCGACGAGGTCGTGCCATGGGTGGACGCGCACTACCGGACGCTCGCCTCCCGCGACCACCGCGGGATCGCGGGCAAGTCGAGCGGCGGACTCGGCGCGTCCATCACCTCGATGACGCGGCCCGACCTGTTCGGCGCGTTCGCGACGCATTCGGGCGACTCGCTGTCGGAGGCGCAGTACACGCCGCACTTCTACAAGGCCGTCCGCGACCTGCGGGCTTACGACACCGACATCTTCGCCTGGTGGAAGGACTTCCGGTCGCGCGTCGCGTTCACCAAGCCGGAGGACCTGCGGCTGCTGGAGATCCTCGGTGTCTCCGCATGTTTCTCGCCCGCCGAGGACGGCACTCCCCTGCTCCCCTTCGACCCGGTGACGGGCGCGCTCCGTCCGGACGAGTGGCAGCGGTGGCTCGACTGGGACCCGGTGCGGATGGCCCCCTCGTATGCGGACGCGCTGCGTTCGATGCGCGGCATCTGGATCGACGCCGGGACGCACGACGAATGGTTCCTCGACCTGGGCGCGACGGCGTTCCGGCGGGCCGTCGCCGACGCGGGCGTGCCCGATGACCGGGTCTTCTTCGAGCTGTTCGACGGCGGTCACGTGGCCGTCGAGTACCGGCAGCCGCCCGGCGTCGCCTGGCTGTCGCGCGTGCTCAGCGCGCCCGTCAGCGGCGGGTGAGGGCGCGGGTGACGCCCGCGGCGACCGTGGACACCAGGATCCAGCCGACGGCGACCAGCACGAACGAGAACCACTGCGCCGCGCCGTCCGGGTTGAACGCGTACTTCTGGCCCAGCGTCACCAGCGGCAGCATGAGGTCGAGGGTGTAGACGAACGGGTTGAAGTGCGGAGCCTCGTCCTTCTTCAAGGGAGCGGGGTGATCGAGGGAGAAGACGGTCGTGCCTATGGCCAGGAAGAACACCACCCAGGCGGCGGCGCGCCAGGGACGGTAGCCATAGCCGACCGTCACGTCCTGGACGAGGCTCCAGGCCCGCGCGACGGGCGGCCTGAAGCGGCGCTGGCCGCGCTCCCCCTCGTAGAGGATGCGTTGCGCCTGTGACTGCCGGCCGAGGCGGACGTACATCTCGGCCAGCTGGTCACAGGCCTGGGGGCGCTGGTCCAGCGGCGCGCGCTCCACCCATTCGAGCCGTTCGCGGGCGGTCAGCGCCGGTTGCAGCGTCTCGTACACGAGGCCGTCCATGCTGAGTTCCCCGGGCCAGCTCTCGGGGAAGTCGCGGAGGACGGTCAGCCGGGCGCCGTCGAGCACCACCCGGCCCTCCACGTTGTCCTCAGGAAGGAGCGTCAGCTCGGTCGCCCGGACCCCGGAGACGTCCAGGGCCGTGCCACCGGGACAGCGCAGCACGATCCCCTCCAGGAGGATGCCGAGGCGGCAGCGGCTGTCCACGAGGCGGATCTCGCGGTCGGCATGCACCTTCATCAACCGGATGCCGGAGGCGACCTCGTTGCGGGTGAAGCGGAACGCGACCCCGGTCGTGCTGCCGCACAACCGCATCCTGCCCGCCAGGACGCTTCCGGCGAGACGGCTGTTGCTGATGCGGATCTCGCCGTCCGCCCGCAGCCTGCCCAGCCGCAGCGTGCCTCCGACCTCGCCGTTCTCCATGTCCAGGCAGACGCCGTCCCGGCCGGGCCCCAGGGACGCCTCGACCAGGCTGAACTCGCCGGCGACGCGCGTGCCGCCCAGCCGGATCTCCCCGGCGCGCACGGCCAGGCGAGGCGCGTCGAGGTGCCCGATGGTGGCGCGTTCGAGGTTGAGGGCGGTGCGTCCGGTGCCGTCGAGGCACGCGTCGGACAGGTGCACGCCCGCGTCGAAGCGGACGCCGGTCAGCCGCATCTCACCCTCGACGGCCAGGCCGTTCTCGCACCAGAACGCGCCGGTGAGGTGGGCGCGCGCGGCGCTCAGCGCGAACCCGCCGGGATTGCTGAGCCGCGCGCGGGGCAGCAGCAGCGGACCGCGGATCTCGGCGCTGCGCATCCGGACCTCGCCCTCGGTCGCCAACCGGGTGCCCTCCAGCCCCTCGCCGACGCTCAGGTTGTCGATGTCGAGCGCGACGGCTCCGGGATTGGCGAGCCGCGCCCTGACCAGGTCGAGGTAACCGGTGACCCTCCCGCCGCGCAGGACGACGGGACCGTCCGCGACCAGGTCGGGGCAGGCCAGGTCGCCGCGCACCGAGACGCCCTCGGCGTCGATCGCGATGCCGTGCTCCGACCGCCCGACGGTCGCGCCGTGCAGCCGGATCCCGCCGGTGATCTCGGCCTGCGGGAGCCGGACGCCGTGTCCGATGCCGGTTCCGCGCAGGTCGAGCACCCCTTCGATCCGGACGCGCGGCGCGTTGAGCTGGTGGAGGCGGCTGCGCACCAGCCGGACGGTCCGGGTGGCGGCCTCGGCCAGGCGCAGCGGCGCGTCGAAGGCACAGTCCTCGCAGACCAGCGCGACGTCGATGGAGGCGCCCATCAGGTCGAGTCTCCCGGTGACCGTGGCGGCGCGGAGCCGGATGGCGGCCAGCTCCCCCGGCTCGCGGTCGCGGCCGCCGAGCAGCAGACGCCGGATGACCGAGGCGCGGACGGTCCTGTCGGCGGCGTCCGTGAGGTCGGCCCACGCACCGGTCGGGAAGGCGTCCCAGAGGAGTCGTTCGGCGTCGGTCAGATCGTCGGGAGCCACCCGGTCATTCTGGGGTGGGGGCGTCGTCCGGGCCAGGTTCGGCGGGGAACATGATCGGGCTGAGCAGGTAGCGCGTGCGGCCGGGTCCGGACTCGTTGGCCAGGTGGGGGGCGATCGCCGCGCGCAGGCCGGCGAGGAGCGCGGCCAGTTCGTCCGGATCCAGCCAGACGGCGTGCTGCCGGTAGCCGACCGGGTCGGACGCCGGGTCGGATCCGCCGCGGTCGAGGTAGGCGTCGAACTCGGCCGCCAGGGCGGCCAGGGAGGCGGCGAACGCGGCGCGGTGGTCGTCCGGGGAGAGCGCGGCGGCCTCGGCGGGGTCGACGGAGGCGCGTTCGCGGCTGAGGCGGTAGCGGCGTTCGACCGCGCCGCGGACGCGCCGCTCGTCCGCGACCTCCAGGACTCCCCCGCTGGCGAGGGCGTCGACGTGGCGGTAGACGGTGGCCTTGGAGACGTCCGGGATCAGCTCGGCGAGGCGCGAGGTCGGCAGGACGCGGCCACCGCGCAGCGCGTGCACGATCCGCAGCCGGACGGGATGGGCGAAGAGGTCCAGGGTGCGCACAGGACGAACTCTCTCATACCTGCTACCTTTCGCAAGTATGAGAATGAATGAGTGGGCGCCCCCGGCCTACGCCGATCCCGCCGCGCTCGGCGAGCGCGATGTCGCGGTCGGCCCGGTCGGCGGGACGCTGACCGGGCCACGCGCGCGGGCTCGGGCGGGGGTCGTGCTGCTGAGCGGCGGCGGGCCGTTCGACCGGGACGGGACGGCCGGGCCGAACAAGCCGCTGAAAGATCTCGCCTGGGGCCTGGCGGGTCACGGCATCGCGTCGGTGCGGTTCGACAAGCCGGCCGGGCAGGCCGCGACGATGGCCGACGAGTACGTGCCGTTCGCAGCCGACGCCGTCCGGCAACTGCGCGACCTGGTCGAACGCGTCTTCGCGGTCGGGCACAGCATGGGCGGCAAGGTCGCGCCGCGCGTCGCCGAGACGGCGGCAGTGGACGGGCTGGTGCTGCTCGCGGCCGACGCCGAGCCCATGCATCGCGCGGCGGTGCGCGTGACACGGCATCTCGCGTCACTCGACCCGGCCTATGCCGAGGTCGCGCGCCAGATCGAGGGGCAGGTGGCGGCGCTGGACGGACTGACCCCGGAGACGCCGCCCGAGGAGCTGCCGTTCGGGCTGCCCGCGTCCTACTGGGCCGACCTGCTCGACTACGACCCGGTCGCGACGGCCGGAGCGCTCGGGCTGCCGATGTTCGTCGCGCAGGGCGGGCGCGACTACCAGGTGACCGTCGCGGACGACCTCGTCCGCTGGCGGGCGGCGCTCGGCGGCCGTCCGGACGTCACGTTCAAGGTCTACGAGGCCGACGACCACATGTTCTTCCCCGGATCCGGACCGTCCAGCCCGGCCGACTACCTGCGGCCGCAGCACGTGGACCCGGAGGTCGTCGCGGATGTCGCCGCCTGGTTGCTCGCTACGGCTTGTTTAAATTTGAACTAGTATGGGGTCATGGTCAGGATGCCCGCGATCTACCTCAGCCACGGCGCGCCGCCGCTCGCCGACGACCCGGTCTGGCCCGGTGAGCTGGCGGCCTGGGCCGCCGACCTGCCCCGGCCCGAGGCCGTCCTCATGGTGTCGGCGCACTGGGAGGACGCCCCGGTCACCGTCGGGGCGACCACGCCCGTCCCGCTCGTGTACGACTTCTGGGGGTTCCCGGAGAAGTACTACCAGGTCACCTACCCCGCGCCCGGCGCGCCGGAGCTGGCCGCCAAGGTGCGCGGCCTGCTCGGCCCGGCGGTGCACGAGGCGCCCGAGCGCGGCCTCGACCACGGCGCGTACGTGCCGCTGAAGGAGATGTACCCGGACGCCGACGTCCCGGTGCTGCAGATGTCGATGCCGACGCTCGACCCGTCGGAGCTGTACGACCTCGGCCGGCGGCTCGCGCCGCTCCGCGACGAGGGCGTGCTGATCGTCGGCAGCGGCTTCTTCACCCACAACCTGCGCGCGCTCGACCCGTCCGGCGGCGTGGCCACCGCGACCGCCGAGTTCGACGACTGGGGCCGCCGCGCCATCGCCGAGCACGACGTGGACGCCCTGCTCGACTTCCAGCGCAAGGCGCCGGCCCCCGGCTTCGCCCATCCGCGCACCGAGCACTTCGCCCCGCTGTTCGTCACCCTGGGCGCGGCGTCCGGGCAGGACGAGGGCGACGTCGGCCAGCCCATCGACGGGTTCTGGCTCGGCATGGCGAAGCGCTCGGTGCAGTTCGGCTGACCGGTGCGGTTCGGCTGACCGGTGCGGTTCGGCTGACCGGTGCGGTTCGGCCGACCGGGCGCCGGTCAGCGCGGCCGGTCGAGGTCGTAGACGCGGCGGGCGTTGCCCGCCGCGACCATCCCGGCCAGCCGGGTCGCGTCGGCCCCCGTCCACGCCCCCTCGGCGACACCGCCGTCCAGGACCCCGGCGAGGGCCCGCCGGAACAGCACGGCGGCCAGGTGGTAGTACTCGGCGAGGCCGTAGGCGTCGGACGAGTAGAGCACCTTGCCGAACGGGGCGAGTTCGAGCAGCTCCCGCAGGAGGACCGGCGACCGGTCGCCGACGCCGTGCAGGGCCAGCCCGACATCGGCGAACACGTTCGGGAAGACCTGCGCGAGATAGCCCGCGCTGCGGTGGAACGGGTAGTTGTGCAGCAGCATCACGGGCGTTCCCGCCCGCGCCAGCCCGCGCAGCAGCCGGGTCAGCAGCAGCGGATCACCCTGCCTGAGATCGGCGTCGGCGTCCCCGTACCCGACATGGAACTGGACGGGGAGTCGCAGGTCGGAGGCGCACCACACCAGGAAGGCGTGCAGCACGGGATCGGCGATCCGCACTCCTTCCGGGTTGCGCCCGGCGTCGCGCAGCAGGCGTTCGACCGCCTGGACCACCTCGCGGTCGGCGGGACGCTCGCCCGGCAGGTCGAGTCCGGCGCGATAGGCGGCGATCGACTTCACGCCGACCGCGTCCCGCGTGCGCTGGGCGAGCGCCACGCAGAACCGCTCGGGGAAGGCGTCCGCGCCGTCCAGGGCCACGGACTCGGCCAGCGACTCCAGCCGGACGATCTCATGCGGCGTCGCGATCGCGAGGTCGCCGAGCTCCTGCGGGGTGAGCAGCTCGCCGGGGTTGTATCCGGTGTCCACGCAGAGCGCGTCCAGGCCCGCCGCCGCCAGGAAACGCGCGTTCACCTCGGCGAATCCCAGCTCGGCCCGGCGCGCGAGGTAGTCCTCCGGCGAGGCGTGCGGGGCCAGGTCGAG
>NZ_JBFAOF010000224.1:0-9102 GCF_040675125.1 Spirillospora sp. NPDC049652
CCTCCCGGCCGGCCCCGCACCCCTGGCCCCCGCCCTCCTGGACGCCGAGCCCGCGGATGCCCAGCCCGCGGGCTCCAGGCCCAAAGCCCCCGCCTCGAAGGCGTCCGCACCGGCGGACGGCCGTCCCGCCCCGGTGGACTCCGCGCATCAGGACGCCGGGCGCCGGGACTCCGCGGGCCAGGGCCGTCCGGCCGGGAGGTCCCCGTCCGGCGGCCGTCCGGCCGCGGGCACGCCGTCCGAGCCCGCCTCCACGGGCTCCGGGGCGGCACCGATCCCACCATCAGCGGCCAGGGTGCGGCGCAGGCTCGCCCGGCTCGGAGCCCAACGCGGTCCCGCCATGAACCCGGTACTCGAACCACTCATCAAGACCGTCCGCAACACCCATCCGAAAGCGGACCTGCGGCAGATCGAGCGCGCCTACGACGTGGCCGCGCACTACCACCGCGACCAGAAGCGCAAGAGCGGCGACCCGTACATCACCCACCCGCTCGCGGTGACGACCATCCTCGCCGAACTCGGCATGAACACCGAGACGCTGTGCGCGGCCCTGCTGCACGACACCGTCGAGGACACCGAGTACACGCTGGAGGAGCTGCGCGCCGACTTCGGCGACGAGATCGCGGCCCTGGTCGACGGCGTCACCAAGCTCGACAAGGTCAAGTACGGCGACGCGGCCGAGGCCGAGACCGTCCGCAAGATGGTCGTCGCGATGTCCCGCGACATCCGGGTCCTGGTGATCAAGCTCGCCGACCGGCTGCACAACATGCGCACGCTGCGCTACATGCCGCGGCACAAGCAGGAGAAGAAGGCCCGCGAGACGCTCGAGGTGTTCGCCCCCCTCGCGCACCGGCTGGGCATGAACACGCTGAAGTGGGAGCTGGAGGACCTGTCCTTCGCCACCCTCTACCCCAAGCGGTTCGACGAGATCGCCCGGCTGGTCTCCGAGCGTGCGCCGCGCCGCGACGTGTTCCTGCAGGAGGTCATCGAGGCCGTCTCCGCCGACCTGCGCGAGGCCAAGATCAAGGCGACCGTGGTCGGGCGGCCCAAGCACTACTACTCGATCTACCAGAAGATGATCGCCCGGGACGTGGACTTCGACAAGATCTACGACCTGGTCGGCATCCGGATCCTGGTGGACAGCGTCCGCGACTGCTACGCGGCGCTCGGCACCATCCACGCGCGGTGGAACCCGGTCCCCGGCCGGTTCAAGGACTACATCGCGATGCCGAAGTTCAACATGTACCAGTCGCTGCACACCAGCGTGATCGGGCCCGAGGGCAAGCCGGTCGAGCTGCAGATCCGCACCTGGGGCATGCACCGCCGCGCCGAGTACGGCGTCGCCGCGCACTGGAAGTACAAGGAGGAGACGGTCGGCGGCCGCAAGGCGGCCGACATGCAGTGGCTCCGGCAGCTGCTCGACTGGCAGAAGGAGACCGCCGACCCGGCCGAGTTCCTGGAGTCGCTCCGCTTCGACCTGTCGGTGTCGGAGGTGTTCGTCTTCACCCCGAAGGGCGACGTGATCGCGCTGCCGCAGGGCGCGACGCCGGTCGACTTCGCCTACGCCGTGCACACCGAGGTCGGGCACCGCACGATCGGCGCCCGGGTCAACGGCCGGCTGGTGCCGCTGGAGTCCGTCCTGGACAACGGCGACACCATCGAGATCTTCACCAGCAAGGCCCCGGACGCCGGGCCGTCCCGTGACTGGCTGAACTTCGTCAAGTCGCCGCGCGCCCGCAACAAGATCAAGCACTGGTTCTCCAAGGAGCGCCGGGACACCGCGATCGAGTCCGGCAAGGACTCCATCGCCCGCGCGATGCGCAAGCAGAACATGCCGCTGCAGCGGATGATGTCAGGGGAGGCCCTGCTCGTCCTCGCCCGCGACCTGCGCTATCCCGACATCTCGTCGCTGTACGCGGCGGTCGGCGAGGGGCACATCTCGGCGCAGAGCGTCGTGCAGAAGCTGGTGGAGGCCCTCGGCGGCGTCGAGTCCGCCGAGGAGGACCTCGCCGAGATCGCCCTCCCGACGCGCCGCAAGCGCACCCGTCCCGCGGGGGACCCGGGCGTCGTCGTCGCGGGCGACCCGGACGTGTGGGTCCGCCTGTCGCGCTGCTGCACCCCGGTCCCGGGCGACGACATCGTCGGGTTCGTGACGCGCGGCCACGGCGTGTCGGTGCACCGCGCCGACTGCTCGAACGTCACGCAGCTCAAGGAGCAGCCGGACCGGCTCATCGACGTCCGCTGGTCGCCCGGCGAGGACTCGGTGTTCCTCGTCGCGATCCAGGTCGAGGCGCTGGACCGTCCACGGCTGCTGTCGGACGTCACCCGGGTGCTGTCCGACCAGCACGTGAACATCCTGTCGGCGTCGGTCACCACGACCCGCGACCGGGTCGCCGTCAGCCGCTTCACCTTCGAGATGGGCGACCCCAAGCACCTCGGGCACGTCCTGAAGGCCGTGCGGTCCATCGACGGCGTGTACGACGTCTACCGCGTCACCAGCGGAACCAACCGCTGACCCGTGCCGCGGGGGCGTCCACGCGGGCGCCCGGCGCGGGCGGCCCCGGGCAAGCGGAAGGGCCGGTCCGATCGGACCGGCCCTTCCCTCATGCTCCGGACGTCACGCCCCGGCGGACTCCGACGCGGTGTCCCCGGGGGCCTCGTCCTCGTCCTCGGGGACGAAGTCGATCCCGGCCTCGGAGCGCTGCTCGGGCGTGATCGGCGTCGGCGCGGCGGTCAGCGGGTCGTACCCGGACGCGGCCTTCGGGAAGGCGATCACGTCGCGGATGGACGACTCGCCCGCCAGCAGCATGGTCACCCGGTCCCAGCCGAACGCGATCCCGCCGTGCGGCGGCGGGCCGAACTTGAACGCCTCCAGCAGGAACCCGAACTTCGACTCGGCCTCCTGCTTGGACAGGCCGAGCACGTCGAACACCTTCTGCTGCATCTCGGCCTGGTGGATACGGATCGAGCCGCCGCCGATCTCGTAGCCGTTGCAGACGATGTCGTAGGCGTTGGCGAGCACCGCGCCCGGGTCGGAGGCGACCAGGTCGGCGTGCTCGGGCTTGGGCGCGGTGAACGGGTGGTGCACCGCGGTCCAGCCGATGTGCTCGCCCTTGTCGTCCTCGACGGACTCGAACACCGGCGCGTCCACGATCCAGCAGAACGCCCAGGCGTCCTGGTCGATCAGGTCCCTGCGGCGGCCGATCTCCAGCCGCGCCGCGCCGAGCAGTTCGCGGGTGGCGTGCGGCCGTCCCGCGCCGAAGAAGATCGCGTCGCCGGGCTCGGCGCCGACCTTGGCCGCCAGGCCCGCCTTCTCATCGTCCGACAGGTTCTTGGCGACCGGGCCGCCGAGGGTGCCGTCCTCCTGGACGAGCACGTAGGCGAGGCCGCGCGCGCCGCGCTGCTTCGCCCAGTCCTGCCAGCCGTCCAGCTCCTTGCGGGTCTGGGCCGCGCCGCCCGGCATGACGACCGCGCCCACGTACGGGGCCTGGAACACCCGGAACGAGGTGTTCGCGAAGTACTCGGTCATCTCGGTCAGTTCGAGGCCGAACCGCAGGTCCGGCTTGTCCGAGCCGTAGCGGGCCAGGGCGTCGGCGTAGGTGATGTGCGGGATCTCGCCGATCTCGTGCCCGAGGATCTCGCGCCAGAGCCGCCGGACCAGGTCCTCGGCGACGGCCAGCACGTCGGACTGCTCCACGAACGACATCTCGATGTCGATCTGGGTGAACTCCGGCTGCCGGTCGGCGCGGAAGTCCTCGTCCCGGTAGCAGCGGGCGAGCTGGAAGTACCGCTCCAGGCCGCCGACCATGAGCAGCTGCTTGAACAGCTGCGGGGACTGCGGCAGCGCGTACCAGTGGCCCGGACGCAGCCGCGCCGGCACCAGGAAGTCGCGCGCGCCCTCGGGGGTGGACCGGGTCAGGGTGGGGGTCTCCACGTTGACGAAGCCGTGGTCGCGCATGACCTCGTTGACGATGTACGAGCCCTGCGAGCGGATCCGGATGTCGCGGGCGACGTTCTCGCGGCGCAGGTCCAGGTACCGGTACTTGAGCCGGATCTCCTCGTTGACGTTGACGTCGCCCTCGATGGGGAACGGCAGCGGCGCGGACTCGCTCAGCACCTCGATCTCGGTCGCGGCGACCTCGATCTCACCGGTGGGCAGCTCGGGGTTCTCGTTGCCCTCGGGGCGGACCCGGACCTCGCCGGTGATCTTGACGCAGAACTCCGACCGCAGGTCGTGGGCGGTGTCCTCCTCGCGGAACACGACCTGGGCGGTGCCCGAGGCGTCCCGCAGGTCGATGAAGGCGACGCCCCCGTGGTCGCGGCGGCGCGCCACCCAGCCGGCCAGCGTCACCTGCTGCCCGGCGTGCTCCCTGCGGAGCGTCCCCGCCTCGTGCGAGCGGATCATCGTGAAAGCCTTTCCTTCAACGTCGAAGTGGTGTCGGCGAGCGGGACGGGCGTCTGCTCCCCGGAGGTCAGGTCCTTGAGCTGGACGACCCCCTCGGTGATGTCCCGTTCGCCGAGGATCAGCGCGAACCGCGCGCCGGACCGGTCGGCGTCCTTCATCGCGCCCTTGAGCTTCTTGCCCCCGAACGCCATGTCGGCGGCGATTCCGGCCTCGCGCAGGCCCGCGACCAGGTCGAACACGCGCCGCTCGGCCGCCTCGCCCAGCGGCACCCCGAAGACCTCGCAGCGGGGCTTGGCGGCGAACGCGGCGCCCTCGGCCTCCAGGGCGAGGATGGTCCGGTCCAGGCCGAGGCCGAAGCCGATGCCGGGCAGCTCGGGGCCGCCGATGTCCTCCGACAGGCCGTCGTAGCGTCCGCCGCCGCCGATGCCGGACTGGGCGCCGAGCAGCGGGTGGTCGAACTCGAAGGTGGTGCGGGTGTAGTAGTCCAGCCCGCGGACCAGGGTCGGGGTGTCCTCGAAGGCGATGCCGAGGTCGGCCAGCAGCTCGCGGACCCGGTCGTGGTAGGCCTTGCAGTCGCCGCACAGGTGGTCGGCCATGAGCGGGGCGTCCGCGAGCTGCTCGCGGACGGCCGGGCGCTTGTCGTCGAGCACCCGCAGCGGGTTGATCTCGATGCGCTCGCGGGTCGCCTCGTCCAGGTCCAGGCCGCGCAGGAACTCCTGCAGCAGGACCCGGTAGGCCGGACGGCAGTTCTTGCAGCCGAGCGAGTTCAGCAGCAGCCGCACCTGGGTGAGGCCCAGCGAGCGGTACCAGCCCGCCGAGATCGCGATCACCTCGGCGTCGACGGCCGGGTCCTCGCTGCCGATGGCCTCCAGGTCGAGCTGGTAGAACTGCCGGTAGCGGCCCTGCTGCGGGCGCTCGGCGCGGAACGCCGGGCCGGTGGTCCACACCTTGACCGGCAGCGCGCCCAGCTTGTGCAGGTTGTGCTCCAGGACGGCGCGCAGCACCCCGGCGGTGAACTCCGGGCGCAGTGTCAGCGACCGGTCGCCGCGGTCGGTGAAGGTGTACATCTCCTTGGACACCACGTCGGTGGACTCTCCGACACCGCGCTTGAACAGGTTGGTGTCCTCGAACACCGCCAGTTCCAGATAGCCGTATCCGGCCAGGCGGGCGCGCTCGGCGAACGCCTCGCGCACGGCGTAGAAGAGGTCCGCCCGGGGCGGCACGTACTCACTGATGCCCTTGGGGGCCTGGAAGCTGGAGCTCATGTCTGGGGTCAGAATCCCTTGTGCGGGCCGGCGGCGGGCTTCAGGTCAGCCAGGTAAGGATTGGTCGCGCGCTCACGGCCGATGGTCGTCTGCGGTCCGTGGCCGGGCAGGATGGCCGTCTCGTCGGGCCTGGTCAGGCAGACCCGGGAGAGGCTGTCCAGGATCTGCTCGTAGGAGCCGCCCGGCAGGTCGGTGCGTCCGATCGAGCCGGCGAACAGCAGGTCCCCGGTGAACATCACGTCCGGGATCTCCTGCGTGGCCGGGGTCCGGAAGGTCACCGACCCGCCGGTATGGCCCGGCGCGTGGTCGACGGTGATCTCCAGCCCGGCCAGCTCCAGCGTCGCGCCGTCGGTCAGCTCGCGGACGTCGTCCGGCTCGGTGAGCGTGAGGCCGCCGAGGAACTGCTGCGCGGCGGCCAGGGACAGGCCCTTGCCGGGATCGGTCAGCAGGTCCCGGTCGTCCGGGTGGACGAACGCGGGCACGTCCCGGGCGCCGCAGACCGGCGCGACCGACCAGACGTGGTCGATGTGGCCGTGGGTGAGCAGGACCGCGACCGGCTTCAGCCGGTGCTCGCGCAGGATCTCCTCGATCCCGGCCTCGGCGTCCTGGCCGGGGTCGATGATCACGCACTCCTCGCCCGCGGCGGGCGCCACGACGTAGCAGTTCGCGGCGAACGATCCGGCGGGGAACCCGGCGACGAGCACGGTCGTCCTTCCTGTGAATTCGCTGAGTGTGCGGTGGACGCGGGGCGCCCGCGCCCCGTCCGCTTCCGGACGGCGCGGCGGGCCCGGCGGAACCCGCCGGGGACCTGCCCGTCGATCGCCGCACACGCGGTCCTACGAGGGTACCGGCGCGGCCGGGCCCGCCGCGAACGAGATCCCGGGATCGCCGTGTCGGTGGGGGTTCGCCCGCGTCGCCGGTGGTCGGACGGGCCAACGACGCCCCCGGTACCGCTACTATGCGCTGCACGTTCACCTGATCACACGGAGGGCAGGGCACGTGGCGGGGAAGGACCGCAAGAAGCAGCTCGCGCGGCAGCGCTACGAGCGCCAGCAGGCGCGCCGGGAGGCCGAGCAGGCCCGCGCCCGCAACCTGAGGATCGCCGGCGCGGCCGTCGCGGCGGTCGTCGTCATCGGCGGGGGCTCGGCCGCCGCCTTCGCCCTCAACAAGGACGGCAAGAAGGACGACGCCAAGCCCGAGGCCCAGGCGACCCAGTCCAAGGCCAAGCCCGGTGAGTGCGCCTACAACGCCTCGCAGGACCAGGGCGCCCTGAAGGACGGCTCCAAGCCGCCGGTCAAGCCCGCCTACGGCGGCGCGGTGCAGGCGACGCTGAAGACCACCCAGGGCGACATCGGCCTCACGCTGGACGGGGCGAAGGCGCCCTGCGCCACGAACTCCTTCGCGTTCCTGGCGGGCAAGAAGTTCTGGGACGGCAGCCACTGCCACCGCCTGTCCACCAGCGCCGGACTGCAGATGCTGCAGTGCGGCGACCCGACCGGCACCGGCCAGGGCGGCCCCGGCTACAAGTTCGCCAACGAGAACACGCAGGGCGCCAAGTACGGAGCCGGCACCCTCGCGATGGCGAACGCCGGCGCGGACACCAACGGCAGCCAGTTCTTCCTGGTGTACGGGAACTCCCAGCTCCCGCCGGACTACACGGTGTTCGGCAAGATCACCTCGGGTATGGACGTGCTGCAGAAGGTGGCCAAGGGCGGCATCGCCAAGCCGGGCGACGACGGCACCGGCGAGCCCAAGAAGAAGGTCACGATCCAGGACGTCACGATCGCCGGGAAATAGTGGATCGGGATACTAAGGTGTGGAGGGTCCGATGAGTGTGGACACGACCGCGCAACCCGGCGCGCACACGATCGGACCCGCGATTCAGGAGGCAAGGGTGTCCAGCGCGACCGATCCCTGGGGCCGGGTGGACGAGGACGGCACGGTCTACGTGCGCACCGCGGACGGCGAGCGCGTCGTCGGGTCCTGGCAGGCCGGGGCCCCGGAAGAGGCCCTCGGGTACTTCCGGCGCAAGTACGACGCGCTCGTCACCGAGATCGGCCTGCTCGAGCAGCGGGTCCGGACCACCGACCTGCAGCCCCAGCAGGCGCAGCAGAGCATCGCCCGGCTGCGCGAGCAGGTCACCGGGGCGCACGCCGTCGGCGACCTGGACGCCCTGGTCCGCCGCCTGGACGGCCTGGACGGCCTGGTGGGCAAGCGCCGCGAGGAGGTAAAGGCCCAGCGCGAGCACGCCCGGTCCGAGGCCCGCGAGACCAAGGAGCGCATCGTCGCCGAGGCCGAGCGGATCGCGGCCGAGGAGACGCACTGGAAGAACGGCGGCGAGCGCCTGCGCCAGCTGGTCGAGGAGTGGAAGGCCGCCGAGCGCGTCGACCGTCCGACCGAGACCGCGCTGTGGAAGCGGCTGTCGGCCGCGCGCAACGCCTTCACCAAGCGCCGCAAGGCCTACTTCTCCTCGCTGGACGACCAGCGCGAGGACGCCCGCCGCGAGAAGGAGCGGCTGGTCGCCGAGGCCGAGGGCATGTCCGGCTCGACCGAGTGGGGCGACACCGCCGCCGCCTACCGCGACCTGATGCGCCGCTGGAAGCTCGCCGGCCGCGCCTCCCGCGAGGTCGAGGAGGAGCTGTGGGCCCGCTTCAAGGGCGCGCAGGACGTCTTCTTCCAGGCGCGCAGCGCCGCGTTCGCCGAGCGCGACGCCGAGCTGCGGGTGAACGCCGAGGAGAAGGAGCGCATCCTCGCCGAGGCCGAGAAGCTGCTCCCGGTCACCGACATCCGCGCGGCCCGGCAGGCGCTGCGCGGCATCCAGGAGCGCTGGGAGGCCGCCGGGATGGTCCCGCGCGACGTGCGGGACCGGCTCGAGGGCCGGCTCCGCAAGGTCGAGGAGACCGTCCGCACGGCCGAGGAGTCGGAGTGGCAGCGGACCAACCCCGAGGCCCGCGCCCGCGCCGAGGCGACCGTGAACCAGCTGCGCTCCTCGATCGAGCAGCTGGAGAAGCGGCTGGAGAAGGCGCGCGCGTCGGGCCGCGACAAGGACGTCCGGGACGCCGAGGAGGCCCTCGACGCCCGCCGCGCCTGGCTGTCGGAGGCCGAGCGCACCCTCGCCGAGTTCTCCTGACCGGGACTCTCCCGGCCGGGTCCTCCCGGCCGGACGGCACGGCGACGAGCCCGGCGGCCCTCAGGGGCGGCCGGGCTCGCTCGTTGCCGCGGGGCGTCCGTACGGCCGGACGGCCGTCATGCCCTGAAGCTCATGCCCTGAAGGTCATGTCCCCGAGGTCACGCACCCGGGCGGCGGCCCTCGGGATCGCGGCCGAGGAAGCACAGCAGCCGGGTCTGCTCGTCGGCGCCGGGCGGCGCGGTGAGCGGCGGGCCGAGGTGCCCGGCGGCCCGCATCGGCGCGGCGATCACCCGCGCGGTGGCGAA
>NZ_JBFAOF010000225.1:0-9071 GCF_040675125.1 Spirillospora sp. NPDC049652
CCGGCTGCCCGCTCGGCGGCGACCCCGACGGGCTGGTGCGCAGGATCGACCGGCAGCTCGCGGCCACCGCCGTCGCGGGCCGGCCCGTCCAGCCCGACGCGCTCCTGCTGCAACGCGTCTGCTCGGCTCAGGTCAAGTCGCTGAAGGCGCTCGGCAGGCTGAAGAGCTGGAGCTGGACGTTCGCGCCGCAGCCCGCCGCCGACGACCGCACCGACCGGACCTGCGTGAACGGCCAGGGCCGGCTCGGTCTCGCCATCGCCACCCGCGAGCCGCTCACCGAGGTCCGCCACGCCGGCCTGCCCTCGCAGCCGGGACACGGCCGGATCGCGGTCTGCGGAACGGTCCAGGCGTGGGCCGCGCGGGTCTGCACCGCGCAGTTCAGCTCGGCCGAGCCCGATGACGACCCGGACGGCGCCTGGCGGCCCAAGCAGACCCAGACCCTGCTCGGACTCGCCGACGCCGACCGCGTCGTCATCGGCGGAGACTTCACCGACAAGCCGCGCGCGAAGTCGCTGGACGCGTTCTACAGCATCTACTCCGAGTGCGGCGGCAAGCGCGTCGGCGACCCCACCCGCCAGGACGCCTCGGGCAAGGCGACCGAGAAGACCGACTACCTCTTCGCCAGCCCGTCCGCGGCGCTGTCCTGCGGCGTCCCGGCGGCACCGGTGCACGCGTCCGACCACCGTCCGCTGACCGCGACGATCCGCTTCAGCTGACGCGCACTTTCCGCGGGGGTCAGTGGACGGCGCGCCCCTGCGGGGGTCAGTGGACGGCGCGCTCCTGGCCCTCCCAGTAGGGGGCGCGCAGCTCACGCTTGAGGATCTTGCCGGTCGGGTTGCGCGGGATCGCGTCGCGGAGCTCGACCGACGACGGGCACTTGAAGTGGGCCAGCCGCGCCCGGCAGTAGTCGATCAGCTCCCGCGGCGCGACCTCGCCGGACGCCACGACCAGCGCCTTAGGGGTCTCCCCCCAGGTGTCGTCCGGGACGCCGATGACCGCGCAGTCGGTCACCTTCGGATGGCTCATCAGGACGTTCTCCACCTCGGCGGGGTAGATGTTCTCCCCGCCCGAGATGATCATGTCCTTGACCCGGTCGTGGATGAACAGGTAGCCGTCCTCGTCCAGGTAGCCCGCGTCGCCGGTGCGGAAGAAGCCGTCCGGGAGCAGCGCGGACTTCGTGGCGTCCGGAAGGTCCCAGTAGCCGAGCATGTTCTGCGGCGTCCGGCAGAGGATCTCGCCGACCTCGCCCGCCGCCAGCTCCTCCAGCGTCGCGGGATCGGCGATGCGCAGCTCGCAGGCGGGGTACGGGATGCCCGCGCTGCGCAGCCGCGCGGTGTTCGGGCCGTCCGGGTCGTGGTCGGCGACGGGCAGGTAGGTGATCGCCCCGGTGGTCTCGGTCAGCCCGTAGACCTGCATGAACGCGGTGTCCGGCAGCATCGCGATCGCGCCGCGCAGCACCTCGTCGCTGATCGGGGACGCGCCGTACAGCAGCAGCCGCAGGCTGGACATGTCGCACTCGGCGACCTCGGGCAGCATCTGCATGAACTGCAGCAGCGCCGGGACGAGGAAGATGTGCGAGACCTTGTGCCGCTCGATCGCGCGCGCGATGAGGACGGGGTCCGGTTCGCGTCCGATGACGCCGGTCAGGCCGTCGAACACGACGCCGACGGTGAGGATGCATCCGGCCACGTGGTACTGCGGCATCGCGACCATCAGCACGGACGACTCGTCCAGGTCCCAGAGGTCGTCGGTGATGGGCAGCGCGGTCACGAAGTTCTCGTGCGTGAGCATCACGCCCTTGGGCCGGCCCGTCGTCCCGGACGAGTAGAGCTGCACGAACACGTCCAAGGGCTTCGCCTCGTGCGCGGGCGGGGCGGGATACTCGGCCGCGATCCATTCCTCGTAGTCGGAGCCGGTCACCACCGTCCGCGTGACGTTTTCGAGACGGCCCTCCAGCGCGTCCAGCATGGGGACGAAGTCGGGACCGACGACGAGAACGCGCGCGCGCGCGTTGGAGACGATGAACTCCACCTCGTCCGGCGCGAGCCGGTAGTTCACCGGCACCAGGACGGCACCGATCCGTGCCGCGCCGAACAGCAGCTCGGCGTATTCGAGGGAGTTCTTGTCGAGGATCGCGATCCGGTCGCCGGGCCCGACGCCGGACGCCGCGAGCGCCGCCGCCGCGCGGTCGACGCGTTCGTCGAAGTCCCGGTAGGAGATCGCGCGTTCTCCCGCGTGGAAGGCGGTCTTGTCCGGACGCGCCTGCGCCCGTTCGCGAAGAATCTCGGTCAACACCGGCATGGACGCGCCCCTCTCGCCGACGACCCGCCCGCGCGCCGCCCGGCACACGGCGGTGAGGGCATCATCGGGCCATCGGCGTTCCCGGGACAAGCGGTTCCGCCGGTGCTTTCCGCACCACACCGAAGGAACCTGCCGGAAGGCGACGGCAACGCCACTGAAGGCGCACGCCGGGCCCCGCACGGGAGGCCCGTGCGGGGATCCGTGCCGACGCGCGCCGGAGATCGTTCCGGCGGCGCGCGCCGTACGGCGGAGGGCGCGACTAGCCGCGTCGGCTGCTCTTGGAGACCAGCGTGACGACGAGCGCGATGACGACCGCGAAGAAGCCGATGATGAAGAAGAACTTCAGCATCGACAGGACCCAGCCGAGCACGGCGAAGGCCAACCAGAGCGCGAGGATGACGCCGACGATTGTGAGGATTGTCCGTCCCATGCCTGCAAATCTAGGCCCGGAACGCGCTCGTCGTCATCACTCTGGAGGACGACGCCGACCCCTACCGTTCCCCGATCCCGACCCTGAGACCTCAGGGGGACGCCCCCGGTCGCACCCTGAGCGCACACGAGACGGGCCGCGCATGCCGTGGCCCGCCTCGTTCGCCGTAGGCGCCTCTTACTCGTCCTTCTTGCCTTCGGAGGCGTCCGGGATGCGCTGGTCGAGCTGTGTCTTGGGCGACGCCTTGGGCTCGTCGGAGGACGCCGGCTCGGCGGCGGTGCCGTCGAGCATCGTGCGACTCGCGTCCAGCATGGTCTGCGGCGCGGGAGTCTCCCGCTTCCCGTCCTGGGACGCCTCCGGAGCGGGAGCGGGGGCCGGAGCAGGGGCGGGAGCCTGAGCGGGAGCCGCCTGGGGAGCGGCGGGCGGCGGGGGCGGCACGGCACCGGGTGCCGGAGGCTGCGCATACGGCCCTGACGGCGCCTGCTGCGGAGGCCCGTAACCGGGAGCTGCCCCGAACGGGGCGGGACCGCCGGCCTGGCCAGGCTGGAAGGGAGGCTGGCCGGGCTGCGCCGGAAGCTGACCGGGCTGACCGGGAGGCGGCTGGGTGCTGAACGGCTGCCCGCTGGGAGGCGGGGGCTGCGGCGCGCCCCACTGCGGTCCGCCGGGCGCACCCATCACCGGAGCCCCGGGAGCACCGGGAGCACCGGGAGCCACCATCCCGGGCATGCCGGGCGCGGGCGCACCCTGCGCGGGCATCGCCGGTCCCGCGGACCCGGCCCGCGACATTCCGAGCAGCGTCCCGGCCCCGGCGGCCACCAGCGCCACCAGCGGCGTGATCAGCTGCTTGAGGGGCAGGTGCTTGAACGACTGCGAGAGAACGATGTCGACGTGGCGGCCGGCGTCGTACACCAGACTGCCCCCGAGGAAGCCGACGCGCAGCGCCACGAAGGCCGCGACGGCCGCCACCACCGGCACCACGGGGTTGGACGACCGGACGGCCAGCAGCGGAAGCCCGACGATCAGCCCGGCCAGGACGAGCTGGATGTACAGGTAGGTGTCGGAGAACAGGAAGCCCGGACGGTCGCCCCCGACCAGGACCTGGTTGAAAGCGCGCACCCCCAGGTAGCTCGTGACCGTCAGGACGAGCGTGGCCACCGCGCCGCTCCCCATGATCAGCAGCAGGGCCGGGAGCACGCGCGACCCGGCGGGACGGCCGGGACGCGGCGGCGGGAAGGGGGAGGCGGGAGGTACGGCGGGGGTCGGCTGGTGCATTTGACCATTAAATCCACCATCGCCCGCCGGTGCAGCCCCTCCGTCCCCGATTCCATCGGCCGAAGGCGGCCCGCCGACACGGTGGAGAACTCCCCGATCCGCCACCGCCCACGCCTCAGGCTCGGGCCGCCCTCGCCCCGCCCGCGGGCAGCCCCTCGCCTCGTCCTCGCGCCGCCCTCTCGCCGCGCTCAGGACGTTTCCTCGCCGAAGTTCTTACAGAGTGATGACGCGAGGGCGCGATCTCCGCACGTCGCACATACCGTGGTCCTCGTGAGCACACCGACGCGCCCTTCGCCCGGCGGACGACCGGCCGCCGCGGCGCCGGAGGTCCCCGGACGCATCCTCGTGGTCGACGACGACCCCACGGTCGCCGAGGTCGTCGCCCGGTACCTGGTCCGCGACGGCCACGACGTCGAATGCGTGGCCGACGGCCGCCACGCGCTGCACCGCGCCCGCGAGAACCCGCCCGACCTGATCGTCCTCGACCTGATGCTGCCCGGCATGGACGGCCTGGAGGTGTGCCGCAGGCTCCGCGAGACCACGGCCGTCCCGGTCGTGATGCTGACCGCGCTCGGCGCGGAGGCCGACCGCCTGGTCGGGCTGTCGATGGGCGCCGACGACTACGTCACCAAGCCGTTCAGCCCGCGCGAACTGGCCCTCCGCGTCCGGTCGGTGCTGCGCCGGGCGCGCGGCGCGGTGCTCCACACCGCGCAGGGCCGCCCGCTCCGCGACGGCGACCTCGAACTCGACCCGGGCGCCCACACGGCGACGCTCGCGGGCGCGCCGCTCACCCTCACCGCCCGCGAGTACGACCTGCTCGCCTTCCTGCTGCGCAACCCGGGCCGCGCCTTCACCCGTGAGGAGCTCCTCGACCGGGTGTGGGGCTGGTCCTTCGGCGACTCGGCGACCGTCACCGTCCATGTCCGCCGCCTGCGCGAGAAGCTCGAACCCGACCCGGCCGCACCGCGCCGCCTGGTCACCGTCTGGGGCGTCGGCTACCGCTACGACCCGTCCACCGCCGACCCGTCCGCCCCGGATGCCCCGGCTACTCCGGACACCTCGCACACCGCGCGCACGGCGGCGGCGCAGACGGCCGACCGGGGCGAGCGCGTGAGGGGGCGGCGATGATCCCTCTGGAGGATCTGGTCTGGGTCGCCTGGTACTCGGCGCTGGCGGCCGTGCTGGTCGCGGCGGCCGGCCTGCTGACCCTGCACCTGCTGCGCGACCGGTCGGTGGCGACGCAGCTGACCATCGTCGGCGTGGCGACGGTGCTGGCCACGGTCTCCGGGATCGTGGTGATCTCGCTGATGATGCTGCTCAACGAGCACGACGTGACCGTGGTGCTGTGGGTGGTGTCGGCGGCCGGGACCGTGGCGCTGGCGGTGTCGGTGCTGCTCGGCAGGCGGCTCGTCGCGGCGAACCGGGTGCTGGTGGAGGCCGTCCGGGCCGACCCGTTCGAACCGCCGGACGTCCGGCTGCCCGCGGAGCTGGCCGAGTTGTCCCGCGAGCTGGAGGCGGCGCGCACGCGGCTGGCGGAGGCGCACGAGCGCGAGCAGGCCCTGGAGGCGAGCCGCCGGGAGCTGGTCGCCTGGGTCAGCCACGACCTGCGCACCCCGCTCGCCGGGCTGCGCGCGATGGCCGAGGCCCTGGAGGACGAGGTCGTCGCCGATCCGGAGACCGTCCACCGCTACCACGGCCGCATGCGCGTCGAGGTGGAGCGGCTGGCCGAGCTGGTGGACGACCTGTTCGAGCTGTCCCGCATCCACGCGGGCGCGCTGCGCCTGTCCCGCGAGCGCGTCGGGCTCGCCGACCTGGTCGCCGAGGCCGTCGCGGGCGCCGAGCCGCTGGCGCACGCGAAGGGCGTCCGGCTGCACGGCGAGGTGTCGACCGGCGGGCCGGTGCAGGTGGACGCGTCGGAGCTGGGCCGTGCCCTGCGCAACCTGGTGGTGAACGCGATCCGGCACACCCCGGGCGACGGCTCGATCGAGATCTCCGCCGCGCTCGTCGCGGGCGAGGCCCGGGTCACGGTCGCCGACGCCTGCGGCGGCATCCCCGCCGAAGACCTCCCGCGCGTCTTCGACGTCGCCTTCCGCGGCGAGACCGCCCGCACCCCGGGCGGTGGCGGGGGGCTCGGCCTCGCGATCGCCCGCGGCATCGTCGAGGCCCACTGCGGCCGGATCGGCGTCACCAACACGGGCCCCGGCTGCCGCTTCGAGGTACGCCTCCCCGCCGCGGCCGCCTGACCGCCCGGTCGGCGGGTCAGGAGTCGAGGCCTTCTTCGATGGCGCGGAAGGTGGGGCAGGGCCAGCGCCACATGCAGGCCCGGCAGCGGCGGATCGGGCTGGTCGGGTCGCTGGTGATGCCGCCGGCGTCCTGCGGCCGGTGCAGGTCGACGAGGCGCACCGCGAGCTCGGTGAGCGTGATGACCTCGTCCCGCGCGCCGGACAGGAACATCAGGTCCTCGCGCGTCAGCCGGGTGCGGACCGGGACGAACCCGGAGCGGTTCACCAGGCGGCCCAGGTACTGGGTGGACGAGCGCCAGGAGGTGGACTTCTCCGATCGCGCCCGCATCGAGCCGAGGCGCTCGCGCAGCCGGAGCTCGCGCGGATCCCCGTCGTGGTCGGCCCTCATCGTGCACACCTCCTCCGCGCGGCAACGCCCCTACGGTCCCTCATGCGGGGACGCCGGGGAGGGCGAACCGGGCAGATCCAGGGTCCGGAGACGGCCAAGAACCGCAAGATCAACAGTAGTCCGGGCGGCCTACCGGCCATAACAGAGACATTCCCGGCACCTCACGCACCGTCACGACGCGCAGGACACGCCCACGCGACACGAGGAGTTGGGCAACTCCCTGGCTCGAGCGCCGTTCGCCCGATAGTGTGCCGGTCGTGGAGCTCAATGTCTCGACCGCATCTCAGGGAGGTCACGCCGTCGTCACAGCGACCGGCGAACTGGACCTGTACACCGCGCCCCGGTTGCAGGCCGCGCTCGCGGGCCTGCTGCGCGACCAGGCCGACCGCGTCACCGTCGATCTGAGCGGCGTGGAATTCTGCGACTCGACCGGCATGAACGTCCTGCTGTCCGCGATGAAGCGGCTCAAGGAGCAGGGCGGCGCGCTGGAACTGGCCGCACCACGCCCCGCCGTGAAGCGCATCCTGCAGGTCACCGGGCTCGACACGGTGTTCACCGTGGTGGACGCCGTGCCCGCTTTCGACTCTCTCTGACGGTCCCCACGCCCTGACCGCCCGGCCGGACGGCGCGCACCGCGCCGTCCGGCCCTCGCGCGCCCGGCCCTAGCGTGCCCGGCCCTCGCGCGCCCGGCCCTGATCGCCGTCCGGACCCGATCGCCGTCCGACCCCACCGGGAAGCCCGTCTCCGGGCCGGGCGGTTCCGCTCGGTTCCGGCGTGGGGCGTCCGGTGGTCGCTACGATCGGGCGCATGCAGGACGTAGCGGTGATCATCCCCGCCAAGGACGAGGCCGACCGGATCGGCGCGACGGTCGAGGCCGCCCTGGGGCTCCCCGGCGCGGACCTGGTGGTGGTCGTGGACGACGGGTCGTCCGACGGCACCCGCCGGGCCGCCGAGCAGGCGGGCGCGCGGGTCGTCCGGCACAGCCGCAACCGGGGCAAGGGCGCGGCGATGGAGACCGGGGCGGAGGCCGTCCGGCTGCTGGACGAGGGCCGTGACCAGCCCCGCCACCTGCTGTTCCTGGACGCCGACCTCGCCGGGACCGCCGCCGAGGCCGCGCCGCTGGTCGAGCCCGTCCGGGCGGGCCAGGCGGAGATGACGATCGCGGTGTTCTCGACCACGGTGAAGCTGGGCGGGCACGGGTTCGTCGTCCGGCTGTCGCGGGACGGCATCCGCCGCGCGACCGGCTGGTCGCCGACGCAGCCGCTGAACGGCCAGCGCTGCCTCACCCGCGCCGCGTTCGAGGCGGCCCGGCCGCTCGCCGCCGGGTTCGGCGTCGAGACGGCCCTCACCATCGACCTGCTGCGCAAGGGGTTCCGGGTGACCGAGGTCGAGGTGCCGCTCGCGCACCGCGCCACCGGCACCGACTGGCACGCCCAGGTGCACCGCGCCCGGCAGTTCCGCGACGTCGCGCGCGCCCTCGCCGTCCGCGAGCCCGCCGTCGCGACCAGCCTGGACCGGCTGCGCTCCTACCGCCGCTCGTGAAGCCGGCCGATCCCGCCGAGCATCGTTTCCCGCCCCACCGGCGCGCGTCCGACCACGGAACCGGGCCTGAGCGGGCAGCGGCCGACCGGTCGCCGAGGCCGTGCGGCGAGCTCCGCGCGCGGAGGCTCGGGAGCGCGGGGCTGGCCGGGATCGGGATCTCGCTGGCGTGCTTCCTGCTCACGGCCCTGCTTGGGCCGTCGGTGTTCCAGCCCGTCCTGCCCGGCGGCGCTGGGGAGCCGCCGTTCTCGCTGACCGCGCATCCGTCGCCGTACCTGGTGATCGGGCTGGTCGCGGCGGCGACGGCCCTCGGGGCCGGGGGCCTTCTCGCGTGCTTCCTGGCGGTCCGGCGCGGCTGGCGTGTCCGGGCGCTCCCGCTGGTGGCGGGCGGGATGCTCGTCGCGGCGGCGTTCGCGTTCATGCCGCCGACCGGGTCGGCCGACCACCTGAACTACGCGTCCTACGGCCGGATGGCGGTCACCGGCCACGATCCGTACGCGACGACCGCCTCGGACGTGCCGCACGACCCGGTCATCGGCGCGGCCGAGGAGTGGCGGCGGACGGCCTCGGTCTACGGCCCGGTCGCGACCGCCGGGCAGGCGCTCGCGTCCTGGATCGGCGGGGACTCGGTCCGGTTGACGGTGTTCGTCCTGTCCCTGGAGAACCTGGCGGCGTTCGGCCTGACCGCGCTGATCCTCTACCGGACGGCCCGGGACGGCGCCGGACGGCTGCGTTCGGCGCTCCTGTGGACGTGCAACCCGCTGGTCCTCTTCCACTTGGTGGGAGGGGGGCACAACGACGTCCTCGCGGTCCCGGCCATGATCGCGGGGCTCGTGCTGTGCACCCGGGCGGCCGGGGGGCCGGGCCGCGCCCTGCTCGGCGGCGTCCTGCTCGGGGC
>NZ_JBFAOF010000226.1:0-9060 GCF_040675125.1 Spirillospora sp. NPDC049652
ACCCCGGCGGCACCGGACGGCGCGGGCCCCGGGGTGATGGGGCCCGCCTCGGACGGCGCGACGGTCTCCGTCCGCTGGGTCGCCCCGAGCGAGGACGCCGCCGCCGGCCTGCTGGCGTCCCTGGAGTCCACGCAGGCCCAGGCCCGCCGCCGCACCGACCTCGCCGCCGACGACGCCTACGAGCTCGGGCCGTCCGCCGGGACCATCGCGCTGCGCGTCAAGCGGTACATCGTCGTGGTGGACGCCAGCCGTCCGCCGGGCGCGGCCGCGCGCCTCGCGCGCTCGGTGGCCCAGAACCTCCGCGCCCTTCCGTAGCCGCACGGGAAGTAGCCGGGCGGGAAAGCGAAGCCGCCTCCCGACGGCGCGGGGCCGGGGAGGCGGTGAGTTCGAGGGGGAGCGGGGGCCGCGTCAGGCGAGGGCGGCGGCGGAGGAGTACGCGGCCAGGCGGGCGGCGAAGCCGTCGGAGTGGTCGGCGTGGGAGCGGAAGGCGCGGCGGTCCTCGCGGACGCCGCTCAGCAGGCGGTCGAGCACGGTGTCGCCGTCCGGCAGCACCCCGCCGCCGAGGTAGGAGGCAGCGTCGAGGACGGTGCGCTCACCCTGGCGGCCGCGGACGAAGCGGCCTTCACGCCAGCCGGTCTCCTCGTCCCAGACCAGGGCGCGGTGAGTGGAGCCCGAGCGGATCACGATCGTGGCGTCGCGGGGGCCGGACGGGTCGAGCCAGCAGTCCTCGACAGAGACGCCGGCGCGGCCGAGGATCTCCACGACATGGGTCACATATCCGTGGATCTGGTCCACCCAGGGGTCGGGGTGGTGCGCGGGGACAGGGATTCGCCATTCGGACATGATCGTGTCTCCTCTCCGTGGTTCGGATTGTGACCCGAATTGGACGCTTTGTCCATACCTGCGACCTTTTGTCGCGGGGGAGAGGTATCGCCGATCATTCGTTGCGCGACCCGGTGCCGATCAACTCCTCGAACGCGGTCGCCGCCTGGGCGGACCCGCATGAACGCCGGTGCTGGACGGCCCTGGAAAACGCCGACCCGTGACAGATCGGGATGGTAGGTTCGACCGCCTCCCGCCTGAGATCTAGCTCTTGGGGGCGTTCCGCTCAGCCGTTCAAGTCCTTAGGTGAATTATTCAATCGTTCCTACCTTTCCGCAAGCCCTATGAGTAGGATGGCCGTAGCACATACCGCCGGGCGCTGATCGAACGACGAGGGAGTGGCAAATGGCCGGGGCCAGGTACCGGGACATCGCCGATGACCTGGCACGCCGCATCGAGGTGGGGGAGTTCGCCGCGGGCGAGCGGCTGCCCACCGAAGAGCAGCTGATGGTCGACTACGACAACGCCTCGCGCAACACCATCCGCGAGGCGGTGAAGATCCTCAAGACCCGCGGCCTGGTCGAGACCACCCAGGGGCGCGGCACCTTCGTCCTGGAGGGCACCGTGCCGTTCGCGGTGACGCTCGCGGGCATCCCGGCGCCGCCCGCCAGCGGGCCCGGCGGCGAGGGCGCGGCCTACCGGTTCGACGCGCAGCTCCAGGCCCGCGAGTTCGAGAACAAGGACCCGAAGGTCGAGATCCAGCGGTCCAACCCCGAGGTGGCCAAGGCGCTGGCGCTCAAGGACGGCACCCGTGTCGTCCTGCGCCACCAGGAGCGGTTCATCGAGGCCCGTGCCTGGTCGCTGCAGACCACCTACTACCCGATGGAGTACGTGAGCCAGGGCGCCGACCGGCTGCTCGACGACGAGGACATCGACGAGGGCGTGGTCGCCTACCTCAAGGCGACCCTCGGCGTGGAGCAGGTCGCCTACCGCGACCGCATCACCGCCCGCGCGCCCGACAGCAACGAGACCAACTTCTTCACGCTGCGCGACAGCGGCAGCGTGGTGATCGTCCACGACCGGGTGGGGTACGACCGGGACCAGAAGCCGATCCGCTTCACCCGCACCGTCTACCCGGCCGACCGCAACCAGCTCGACCTCGTCGTCGGGGACGTCCCGCCCTCGCCGTGGGCGTACGACAAGGGCACCGCGAAGCAGGGAGGGGCGTCCTGAGCGATTCCGTCCTCCATATGCGGGCCGGCGCCCGCGCCCGCCGCCGCTGAGCGGGGTCCGGGAGCCGGGGTCAGGGGCCGAGGCCGCCCTTCTTCGCGTCACGCGGTGAACGGCCCATCTCATCGCGCCGGCGCGCGGGGACGCCGGCGGACATTCCACGGAGCCATGAACAGCGCAGACTTCACTCTTCGCCGTGCCGGCGACGACGACGTCGCCGGCATCATCCGCCTCATCGACGACGCGGCCCGGTGGCTGCGCGGCAAGGGGACGGGCCAGTGGGCCGAGCCCTGGCCGAACGCGGCGGAGCGGGAGAGACGCATCAGGCGGGGGATCGAGCTCTCCCGCGAGAAGGGCGAGGACGGGCGCGGGCAGGCGGCCACCTGGCTCGTCACGGATGGGGACCGGCCGATCGCGACCACCTTCGTCACCCGCGTCCCGAACCCGGCGCTCTGGACCCCCTACGAGCTGCGGACCAGGGCCGTCTACCTGCACCGGCTCGTCATCGACCGCCGGTACGCGGGCGAGCGGCTCGGCGAGCGGCTGGTCCAGTGGACGGGGGAGTGGGGCCGCCTCGCCTGGGACGCCGAGGTCATGCGCATCGACGTGTGGGCCGACAACATCCGGCTGCACGAGTACTACCGCAACCGCGGCTTCCTCTACACCGACACGCCCCGGCTGCAGGCGGACGGCACCGTCCGCCCCGACCCGCGGCTGCCCATGGACGTGTACCCGTCGGGCGTCCTGCTCGACCGTCCGCTGAAGCCGGTGGAGCGCTGGCCCGACGTCTTCGGGTTCAGGCCGGTCGCCGCGTCGGCTCTGGCGACACCTGCGGGATAGCCCCCTCCGGGACCGGCGTCGCTCCCGCGTCCGGGAACCGCGCCGCGGTCGGCAGGACGGGTGTGGCCGTCGGCTGGGCGACGCCGGACGCCCCGGCGGCCCAGAGTTCGAGCTGGCGGACGAAGGGGACGGCCTGGAGGGGCCAGTGGAAGCGGGCGCGGGCCGTGGCGTGGCCGCGCTCGGCCATGGCGGCGCGCCGCTCGGCGTCGGCGCGCAGGCGGCGGATCGCCGCGGCGGCGGCCGCCGGGTCGGCGAACGGCACGACCTCCCCGCACCCGGACGGCTCGACGATGCCGACGGCGGGCGGGTTCGGCGTGGTGATGACCGGGATGCCGCGCGCCATGTACTCGACGACCTTGGTCGGCATCGAGTGGCGGTAGTTGGGCTCGTCGTGCAGCAGGGCGAGGCCCGCCATGGCGCCCTCGGCGATGCGCAGGGCGCGGTCGTTGGGGACGAAGCCGTACCAGCGCAGCACGCCCGCAAGCTGCGCCTCGTGGAGCGCGGGGCGGATGTCGGGGTCGGCGGAGCCGATCAGTTCGACCAGGACGCCCTCGGGGGCGACGAGCCGGGCCGTCTCGATCATGTCGAGCGCGCCGCGCGCGGCGGACAGGTGGCCGACGTAGACGACGCGGCGGTCGTCGGGGACGGCGGGTGGCCGCTCGTCGACGTAGGTGGTGTTGGGGACGACCGGGTGCGGCTCGCGGAACCGGTCCCGGTAGCCGTCCTCGGCGAGCAGCAGGTGGTGGCGGCGCTCGGTGCGGCGTTCGAGGCGGCGGACGAGCGGCCGCAGCAGCGGCGCGAGCGGGGCCGGGAGCCAGCCCTTGGCGGTCAGCGCGGCGGCGGTGTCCTCGTGGACGTCCCAGACGACCGCGGCGTGCCTGCGGACGGACCGTGGCAGGCCGACCAGGAGTTCCGGGTCGTGCAGCAGGACCAGGTCGGCGTAGCCGGCGTGCTCGGCCAGCGCGCGGTGCGCGGCGCGCAGGGCGTGCAGGCGGCGGCGGCCGGTGGCGCGCGGCACGTCCACCGGCGACACCTCCCGCCACGGCGTGGAGTTGGTCGCCCGGAAAGGGGCGATATAGGTGACCTCGTGCCCGGCGTCCAGAAGGGCGCGGATCTGCCGGTGCAGAATCCGCGCGTCCTCCGGATGGTGCACGACCGTGCAGACGCAGACCCGCATTCCACTCACTCCGGATGGGAGACGGTTTTCTTCCGGGGATTCTGCGCGGCCCGTGGAAATTGCCGATGAATTCCGGGCGGCGGCGAGGTGGAGTTCGGTCATAGAAGCTCCGCGCCCGCCCCGGCGAGGGCCCGGGTCCGGCCGCGGGTGTCGAACAGCAGCCGGGCGTGCCGGGTCAGCAGCCGCGGGTCGTAGGCGGCGTGGTCGGCGAGCACGACGGCGAGGTCGGCGTCCGCGAGCGCGGCGACCAGCTCGTCCCGCGACCCGCCGGCGGACGCGACGTCATCCCCGTCCACCTGCCAGGACGTGACGTAGGGGTCGTGGAAGGCGAGGTCGGCGCCGAGCCGCCGCAGGCGGCGCGCGACCGGGCGGGCCGGGCTCTCGCGCTGGTCGGCGATGTCGGCCTTGTAGGTGACGCCGAGCAGCAGCACGCGGGCGCCCTTCAGCGCGCGGCCCTCGCGGTTGAGCAGCTGCTGCGCGCGCTCGGCGACGTACCGGGGCATCCGGTCGTTGATCTCCTGCGCCAGCTCGACGAACCGGAACGGGTAGCCGAGCGACCTGACCTTGTACGACAGGTAGTTCGGGTCGATCGGGATGCAGTGCCCGCCGACGCCCGGCCCCGGGCGGAACGCCTGGAACCCGAACGGCTTGGTGGCGGCGCAGTCGATCGCGTCCCACAGGTCGATGCCGAGCTCGTGGCAGAACACCGCCATCTCGTTGACCAGCGCGATGTTCACGTGCCGGTAGGTGTTCTCCAGCAGCTTGGCCATCTCCGCCTCGCGGGTGCCCTTGGCCTGGACGACCCGGTCGACGAACTTGCCGTAGAACGCGGCGGCGGACGTCGCGCAGGCCGGGGTGAGCCCCCCGACGATCTTCGGGGTGTTGCGCACCCCGTAGACCGGGTTGCCCGGGTCGATCCGCTCCGGGGAGAACGCCAGGTGGAAGTCCACCCCCGCGACCAGCCCGGACGTCTCCAGGATCGGCCGGACGACCTCCTCGGTCGTGCCCGGGTAGGTGGTGGATTCGAGCACCACCAGCGTCCCCGGCGACAGCCGTTCCGCGATCGCCGCGGACGCGCCGCGCACGGCGGTGAGGTCCGGTCCGCCCTCGTCCGAGAGCGGCGTCGGGACGCAGATCACCACCGTGCCCGCGCCGTCCAGCACCTCTTCGGCGCCGGACGGCGTGAACCCGGCCGCGAGCATCTCCGCGACCTCCGCGTCGGAGACGTCGTCCACGTGCGACCTTCCGGCCGCCAGGCCGGCGATGACGCGCTCGTCCCGGTCGTATCCGCCGACCCTGAGCCCGGCCCGGCACGCCTCGCGCACCAGCGGCAGCCCGACGTAGCCGAGCCCGATGACCACCAGATCCACGCCGGTGGCTCCCTTCGCAACAGGTGAGTTCAGGAGTTCAGGAGCGGGGCGCGGCCCGGTATCCGGCGGCCACCGCGCGCCATGTGCGTTCGGCCCGGACCCATTCCCGGGCGGCCCGCCCCAATTTCTTTCTCTTCTCCGGACTGTAAATGAGCTCACCCAGGGAATCGGCCCATGCCTTCGCGTCTTCCGGAAGAGTTAACGTGCCGGTCACGCCCGGTTCCACGATTTCGCGGAGGGCGCTGACATCACTTGCTATTACTGGGATTCCCCCCGCCATCGCCTCGAGCGGTTTCAGGGGCGTGACCAATTGGCAGACCCGGTCCGCCCGGCGGGGGACCGCGAAGACATCGAGGAGCGCGTGGAAAAGACGGACGTCCGACGGAGGGACCCGGCCGGGGAACACGGCGCGCACGCCGCGTTCGGCGGCGCGGCGCTCCAGCGCGGCGCGCTCGGGGCCGTCCCCGACGAGCAGCAGCGTGACGTCGTCGCCGCCGGCGCGCAGCAGCGCGGCGGCGTCGATGAGCGTGTCGATGCCCTCGTAGCCGTAGAACGACGAGGTCAGGCCGATGACCGGCACGCCGCCGGGCAGGCCGAGCGCGGCCCGCAGGCCGGCGGCGTCCGGCAGCGGCGCGAGGAAGCCGTCGTCCACGGCGTTCGGCACGACCGTGATCTTCGCCGGGTCCACGCCGCGTCCGGCGATCTCCGCGCGCATCGCCTCGCCCAGCGTGACCAGGGCGTCCGCCTCGTGCATGCGGCGGGTCTCCAGCTCGCGGGTGAGCCGGTAGAAGTCGTCGGTGGGGCGGTGCGACGGCGACCGCGACAGCCACGAGTCCTCCAGGAACCCGCGCACCTCGTACAGGACCGGCAGTCCGTGCCGTTTCCCGAGTTCGAGCGCGACGGCGGCGTTGCGGTGGTCGCTGACCGCGTGCAGCAGGTCGGGCCGCAGGTCGCGGACGAGCCGTCCGGCCAGGTCGGCGGCCTTCGCGACGGCCCGCACCGGGTCGGACGGCGGCGTCCACGGCAGCAGCCGGTGGTACGGGACGCCGTCCACGTCCACGCGCGCCCGCGCGTCGCCGACGCCCTGCGCGAGTGGATGCCCGAGGCGCGTCACCACGTGGGCGTCCCAGCCGAGCGCCTCACGCTGGGCGAGGGCGATCCGGTGCGTCCGCACGGTGTAGCCCGCGTTGGTGACCGGCAGCGAGTTGGTCACGAACACCAGCGTCCGGCGCACCTCGCCGGTGCCCGCCGGACGCGCCGGATAGGGCGGCGTGGCGAGTAGCTTTCGCAGGTCGGAGGACTCGCGGGCGGGGTCGCGCGGCTTCGGCGCGGCGAGGGCCGCGCGGCGCAGGCGCGGGGCGGCGCGGGCCGCCAGGCGGACGGCCAGGCGGCCCGCCCGGGACGGGTCGTCCCGGAGCTGCCGAACGGCGAGGGCTGACATGTACACGGAGCGTTTCAACACGGCGGGCGAGCGTAGGCGCGTCCGATGAACGGAAGGGAAAGCGCAGGTGGGCGGAGAGATGGACGGACAGGTGGGGGAAACGGTGGGTGAACATGTGGGTGAGCCCCGGGACGGGTCCGCGGACGGGCTCCAGAACGGCCCCGCCGGGGGGCTCCGGGACGAGTTCGCGGGCGAGCTGGTCCACGTCCTCGGGGCGCGGCCGAACTTCGTGAAGGCCGCGCCGGTCATCGCGGCCCTCGCCGCGCGCGGCGCGCGCCAGGCGGTGGTCCACACCGGCCAGCACTACGACCGGCGGATGTCGGAGGTGTTCTTCGACGAGCTGGGCCTGCCCGAGCCGGACGTCAACCTCGGCGTCGGCTCGGGCTCGCACGCCGCGCAGACGGCGGCGCTGCTGGTCGGGCTGGAGGAGGAGTTCATCCGGCGTTCACCGGCGCTGGTCATCGTGTACGGCGACGTGAACTCGACGATCGCCGCCGCCCTCGTCGCGGCCAAGCTCGGCGTGCCGGTCGCCCATGTGGAGGCGGGGCTGCGCAGCTTCGACATGACCATGCCCGAGGAGGTCAACCGGCGGCTCACCGACCAGCTCTCCGACCTGTGCCTGGTGACCAGCCCGGAGGCGGTCGGGCACCTGGCCGCCGAGGGGGTCCCGGTCGGCCGGGCGCACCTGGTGGGCAACCCGATGATCGACACGCTGCTCGGCAACCTGGACCGGTTCGACACCGCGAGGGTGCGCGCCGAGCACGCGCTGCCGGAGCGGTACGTCCTCGCCACGATGCACCGGCCCGCGAACGTGGACGATCCCGTGACGGCGTCCGCGCTGGTCAAGAGCCTGCACGGCGTCGCGGACCTGGCCGACGTGGTCATCCCCGTGCACCCGCGCGGGCGCGCGAACCTGCTCGCCGCCGGGCTGGACGGCCATTCGCGCGTCCACGTCCTGGAACCGCTCGGCTACGTCGACTTCGTCGCGGCCGTGCGCGGCGCTGCGGCCGTGGTCACCGACTCGGGCGGCATCCAGGAGGAGACGACCGTCCTCGGGGTGCCCTGCCTGACCGTCCGGCCGAACACCGAGCGGCCGATCACCGTCACCCACGGCACCAACCGGCTGGTGTCGCTGGAGGAGCTCGTCCCGGCCGCCCGCAAGGTGCTGGAGGGGGAGCGGCCGCCCGCCGGGCGGGTGCCGCCGCTGTGGGACGGGCACGCCGGGCCCCGCATCGCCGACGTGATCCTGGAGTACCTCCGTGCCTGACCGAACCGTGCCTGACCGAACCGAACGTGATCGAAACCCGGCCGGGCGGGCCGGGCGGGCCGGGCGGGACCGCGCGGGGCGGGACCGGACCGCCCGGATGCGCGCCGCCCTGCGCGAGAGCGAGGCCCGCGTCGAGGAGCTGGAGCGGCGGCTCGCCGCGCTGGAGACCTCGACGACCGTCCAGTTCGGCCGGCTGGTCGCCGGGGCCGCGCGCAACCCGCGCCGCCGTGCCGCACGGCTGCCCCGCGAGCTGTACCGGCTGTGGAAGCGGCGCGACCGCCCGATGGAGTCGGCGACGCTGCGGGAGAGCGCGACCCGCCGTGTCGACCGGTTCGAGCGGTCCGAGGACCGGCTGCTCGTGCAGCGCGTCTCGGACCGCCCGGTCGTCGCGGGCATCCTCGGCCGGGACGCCGCCGCCGAGCTCGCGGACCGCTACGAGGTCGTGCCGGTCCACCCGCACGACGCGCGCACGGTGCTTCAGACCGCCGACGTGGACGCGCTGGTCGTGGACGCGCGCGCGGGCGAGCCGGGCGGGCCGTGGGCGTATCTCGGCGTCCCCGGCATGTTCGACCGCGATCGCGACCTGGACGAGGCCCGGGGCATCGCGCGCGCACGAGAGATCCCCGTCGTCCTCTGGGGCGAGAATCCGCCGCCGACGATGGCCGTCCTGGACTGGGACCCCGTCGCCACGCTGAAGGAGCTTCGTTGACCCGCGCCCTCGTCTACGGAGACGTGGACCTGAATCTGATCGACGGCTCGGCCATCTGGGCCCAGGGCATGGTGCAGACGCTCGCGCGCGCGGGCTGCGATGTCACGCTCGTCCTGAAGGCCCCGGTCCGGACCGGACGGCTCGTGGACCCGCTGCGCGCGCTCCCGGGCGTGACCGTCGTCTCGCCGCACGAGGAGGGGCTGG
>NZ_JBFAOF010000227.1:0-9020 GCF_040675125.1 Spirillospora sp. NPDC049652
CGGCGGGACGCCGGAGCGCGCCGTCCGGGCCGGACGGGTCGGCGCGATGCCGCAGACCGGACGCCTCATCGGCGGCGTGACGGTGCGGGAGCTGGTGGGTTTCGTCCAGCGGGCGCACGCGGCGGCAGCGCCCGGGCCGGTGTCGTCCCTGGACGAGCTGATGGCCGTGGCGCGCATCTCCGACCTGGGCGGACGCCGCGCGGACGCGCTGTCGGGCGGCCAGGCGCAGCGGGTCCGGTTCGCCATGGCGGTGGCGGGCGCGCCCGACCTGATCGTGCTGGACGAGCCGACCGCCGCGCTGGACATCGAGTCCCGGCGCGAGCTGTGGGCCGCGATCGGGGCCTGCGCCGGACGCGGCGCGACGGTGCTGTTCTCCACCCACTACCTGGAGGAGGCGGACGCCGAGGCCGACCGGATCGTGGTGGTCGACCGGGGCCGGGTCGTCGCGGACGGCACGAGCGAGGAGATCAAGCGGCGCGTCCCCGGCCGCACGGTCAGCGTCGACGCGGCCGCGCCGCTCGACCCGGCGGGCCTGCCCGGCGTGGTGAGCAGCGAGCTCGACGGCCGCCGCCTCCGGCTGCACACGACCGACGCGGACGCGACCGTGCTCGCGCTCGCCGCCGCCGGGGCCGTCCGGGACCTGGAGGTCACCGGCGCGAGCCTCGAGCAGGCGTTCCTGACCCTGACCCACGCCGAGGAGGCCGTCCGATGATGCTCGTCCACTATGTCCGGCTGGAGATGCTGCGGCTGCTGCGCGACCCCGGCTACCTGATCATGACGCTGGTGTCGCCGCTCACGATGTACCTGGTCTTCACCAACCTCGACCTCGGCGGCGGCACGAGCTCCGACGGGGCCGTCTACTCGATGGTGGGGATGGCCGGGTTCGGGGCGATCGGCGCGGTCATGACGAACGGCGTCTCGATCGCCGAGGACAAGCCGCTCGGCTGGATCCGGCAGCTGCGGCTGCTGCCCCTCGGGCCGTCCCAGGTGGTCGTCGGGCGCGCGGTGTGCGCGATGGTCGCGGCGCTACCGCCGATCCTCGCGGTGTGCCTGGCGGGCGCCCTGGTGGACGGCGTCTCGCTGTCGCCCGGCCGCTGGGCCGCGGTGCTGGTGCTGCTGTGGCTCGGGATCTCCCCGCTCGCCGTCCTCGGCGTCGGGTTCGGGTACCTGCTGACCGCGCAGAAGGCGCAGATGGCCTCGCTGGCGTTCTACATGGGCCTGTCCCTGCTCGGCGGCCTGTGGTTCCCGATCAAGCTGATGCCGTCCTGGGTGGCGGACATCGCGCGCGTCACCCCGGTCAACCGGTACGGCGAGCTGTCATGGAACGTGGCGGGCGGGCACGCGCCGACCCTGGTGGGCGTCTGCGTGCTGACCGCGTGGGCGACCGCGTTCACCGTGTTCTCGGTGGTCGCTTACCGCCGCGCCGCGCGGACGGTGTGACCGGGCAGCCAGTCCCCCGGGGGGGATGGAGCGTGCGAATGCTGTGGCGCGAACGTGAAGGAGGTGTGACCAGGTGGACATACGGTATCGACGTGCGAAAAGTGATCCGCTGATGCGGCGTGCGATCGGGGCGCGGGCCCCGCGGATCGTCCGGGACCGTGTTCCGCGACGGCCCTCCATGGACCTGGACCGGATGGACGAGAAGGGCCCGTCCGCCTGGGGGTTCGTGTTCTGGGTGATCCTCGCCTGGTGGCCGCTCCAGGACGTCCTGCGGGGTTCGGCCCATCCGCTGTGGCTGGCCGCTCCCCTCCTGGCGGTGTTCCTGGCCGGATACGTCGGGACGGTCATGGCGGCCTTCGACGCCCGCCTCCCCCTCTGGCTGCCGACGGCGGGCGTGGCCCTGCTGACCGCCGCCGCGGCCGGGGCCGCGACGGAGCTCGGCTCGCGCTGGTACGTGTTCTTCCCGCTCGCCGGCCTGGCCGCCGGGACGGTCGCGGGCCACCTGCCCAACCAGTCGCCGCGTCCCGAATGGGGATTGCTGCTGCTGGTGGGCGGGGTCTCCGGCACGGCGGGCGTGACGATCTGGCTCGGCGGGATGGAGGGCGACGGCGCCGACAGCATCTGGTGGGGAACCGTCTCGGCGAGCACCGTCACCGCGATCGTCATCCGGCTGTTCTCGGTGATCGCGCTGCTGCGCGAGGCCCGCGAGGAGCTGGCGCACGCCGCCGTCGCCGAGGAGCGGCTGCGGTTCTCCCGCGACCTGCACGACCTGCTCGGCCACACGCTGTCGCTCATGGTGGTGAAGTCGCAGGCCGTCCGGCGGCTCGCCGAGCGCGACCCCGCGCTCGCCGCCGCGCAGGCCGCCGACATCGAGCAGGTCGGACGGCAGGCGCTCACCGAGGTCCGGCAGGCCGTCAGCGGCTACCGGGGCCGGGGCCTCGCGGCCGAGCTCGACCACGCCCGCACGGCGCTCGCCGACGCGGGCGTCCGGGCGGTGGTGCGCCGCTCCGGCGGGCCGCTGCCCTCCGGCCCGGACGCGCTGCTCGGCTGGGTCGTCCGCGAGGGCGTCACGAACGTGATCCGGCACAGCGGGGCGGAACGGTGCGTGATCACCGTGCGCAACGACGGGTCCGAGGCATCGGTGGAGGTCTCCGACGACGGCCGCGGCGCGACCGGCGCGACCGAGGCGGAGGGAGCGGCGGCGGGGAACGGGCTGTCCGGGCTCGGCGAGCGGGTCGGCGCGGCGGGCGGGACGCTGCGGACCACGCCGTCCCGGTCGGGCTTCGTCCTGGCGGCGACGGTGCCGGTCCCGGCGGGTGGAGAATGATCCGGTGATCCGAGTGCTGCTCGCCGAAGACCAGGGCATGATGCGCGGCGCCCTCGCCCTGCTGCTCGGCCTGGAGGACGACATCGAGGTCGTCGCGCAGGTCGCGGACGGCGCCGAGGTGCTGCCCGCCGCCCTGCGCACCCGTCCGGACGTCGCCGTCCTGGACATCGAGATGCCGAACCGCACCGGGCTGGACGTCGCCGCCGACCTGAGCCGCGACCTGCCGTCCTGCCGCGTCCTGATCGTCACCACGTTCGGGCGGCCGGGATACCTGCGCCGGGCCATGGAGGCGGGCGCGCGCGGCTTCCTGGTGAAGGACGGCCCGATCGAGGACCTCGTCGCGGCCATCCGCCGCGTCCTCGCGGGCGAGCAGGTCGTCGACCCGGCGCTCGCCACGGCCGCCCTCTCGGTCGGCCCGAACCCCCTCACCGACCGGGAACGGGACGTGCTGGCCGCCGCCGCCGACGGCGCGACGGTCGCCGACATCGCGGGCCGGCTGCACCTGTCGGAGAGCACCGTCCGGAACTACCTGTCGTCCGCGATCGGCAAGACCGGCTCGCGCAACCGCATCGAGGCCGTGGGCTCGGCCCGCCAGAACGGCTGGCTCTGAGCACACCCCCCTGGGCCGGAGACCACATCACGCGTGTCGCGCGTCGCGGCTGACAGGGTGCCTGCTCACAGCGCGTCCGGGCGCGCCGGGGCCGGGCTGTGCCCGTACGATCTAGACCGCCGCACGCCTCCGAGGTCCGGGAGAACCCTTGTCCGCTGCCGAGTCCGCACGTCCCGCGACCTCCGCGTCCGCCGCAACCGCCTCGCAAGCCGACGCTTCGGCGCTCGCCGACATCGCCCTGCCGGGCCTGGAGACCGACGCGCCCGAACCGTCCGGTAAGCGCCTGCCGCGCGTCGCCGGATACGAGATCGAGGACGAGTTGCGGGCGCTGACCGGCCGTCCGGTGCGGATCGCGGGCGTGGACGAGGTCGGCCGGGGCGCGTGGGCGGGGCCGGTCGTTGTGTGCGCGGCCGTGACCGACCTTTCGGCCCCGCCGGAACTCCCTGGCCGCGGCGGTAGGAAAGTGAAGCTCACCGACTCCAAACTGCTGACCCGGGCGCACCGGGAGGCGTTCGCCGAGATCCTGCCGGACTGGCTGGACGGGCACGCGATCGGCGCGGCCTCCCCGGCGGAGATCGACGAACTCGGGATGACGGCGGCGCTGCGGCGCGCGGCCGTCCGCGCCCTGTCCGCGCTGCCCGAGCCGCCCGACCTGGTGCTGCTCGACGGCGACATGGACTACGTCCGCGATCCGCGCTGGCGGGTCCGCTGCGAGGTCAAGGCCGACCAGCGGTCGGTCACGGTGGCGGCGGCGTCCGTCCTGGCCAAGGTGCACCGGGACGGTCTGATGGCCGCGCTTGACACCGGTTTTCCCGGGTACGGGTTCGCCGACGCCGCCGGTTACCCGTCGCCGGTCCACCAGAAGGCGTTGGAGGAGCACGGCCCGACCCCGCACCACCGGATGTCCTGGTCGTATCTGGACGACCTGCCCCGCTGGCGGCACCTGAAGCGCCACCGCGACCCGCTCGCCGGCGAGGGCCAGCTCAGCCTGCTCTGATCACGCCTCCGCAGGCGTCAATCGCGCGTGCCTGGGTAAAGCGCGATTGACGGGAGGTGCGTTGATGGACGCTGTCGTGAAGAGGCTGTTGCGTGAGGCGGGCCAGACCTACGCCGAGGAGGCGGGTATCGCGCTCAAGGACCAGCCGGGTGCGCTGTTCCGGCTGCTGGTCCTGTCCAACCTGCTCAGCGCCCGGATCGGGTCGGAGATCGCGATGGCGGCCGCGCGCGAGGTGTTCGCGGCGGGCGGCGGCACGGCCCGCGGGCTCACCCGGCTGACCTGGCAGCAGCGGGTGGACGCGCTCGGCCGGGGCCACTACGTCCGCTACGACGAGAGCACCGCGACGCGCCTCGGCGACATGGCCGACCTCGTGCTCGACAAGTACGGCGGCGACCTGCGGCGGCTGCCCATCGAGGCCGGACGCGACGCCCAGCGCGCCGGCGAGCTGCTGCGCGAGTTCCCCGGCATCGGGCCGGTCGGCGTGGACATCTTCTGCCGCGAGGCGCAGCAGATCTGGCCGTGGCTGCGTCCCTACATCGACGGGCAGGCGCTCAAGGGGGCCGAACGCCTCGGCCTTCCGGCCGATCCGAAGCGCCTGGCCGACGAGGTGCCGGACAAGGAGATCGGACGGTTCTCGTCCGCGCTGGTGCGCGTCGCCCGGGACAAGAAGCTGGCCGAAGCCATTCTGAAGGGCTGACCGTTCCAGGTTTCCTGGGCGGAGGGAATCGGCCGGGGCGGGTTCTCCGTGCCCCGGCCGATTCCCTTTGGCATTTGTGCCGTTTCCCTGATCCGGGCCGTGGTCAGGCGTAGCGTCAGAGGTGGATCCGGCGTGGGTCGATCGCGGATTCAGAGGTGGATGACGACCTCGTCCACGGGCTTCTTCGTGATGTCGGGGACCATCGCGTCGTCCGCCGGATAGCCGACCGGAATGACGACGTACGCCCGCTCCTCCCGGGGCCGCTCGCAGACCTCGTTGAGGAATTTCATCGGGCTCGGCGTGTGGGTGAGCGTCGCGAGGCCCGCCTGGTGCAGCGCCGCGAGCAGGAAGCCCACGGCGATCCCGACGGATTCCTTTACATAGTATGGTCGCGGCGAACTCGGCCCCTTGTGCACCTCGAAGACGATGATCACCGCCGGGGCGTCCTCCAGGAACGGCTTGCGCCAGTCGGTGCCGAGCGGGGCCAGCGCCTCCAGCCATTCCGGCGACGCCCGGTGCTTGTAGAACTCGCGTTCCTCGGCCTCGGCCGCCTCCCGCAGCCTGCGCTTGCGTTCGGGGTCGGTGACGACGACGAACCGCCACGGCTGGACGTTCGCGCCGCTCGGCGCGGTCGCCGCGGCGCGCAGCGCGTGCTCGATCGCCTCGGGCGGCACCGGCCGGGGCGCGAAGTCCCGGACGGTTCGGCGCAGCGTCATGGTGTCGGCGAACGCCCGCGCGCGTTCGACGGCCCGCTCGGCGGGCACGTCGAACCGGGGGGCGGGGACGACCGGATACGGGTATCGGCTCATGCCCTCGTTCTAACCGGCGGCCCGCCCCCGCCACAACGGCAAGATCCGCCACCGGTGATCAAGGAACGCGGCCGATCACGGCGCACGGCCGTTCCGGGAGCGCGGGCGACCAGGAGGGCGGGCGATCAGGGAACGCGGGCGGTCCACTCCGGGGTGGCGAACTTCTCCGCGACGTACTTGTCGGCGAGGATCCGCTCGTCGTCGGTGAGGGTGTCCGCGGTGAGGCCGTAGCGGGTGCGGAAGTGCGCCACCATCCGGCGGATGATCTCGTCGCGCGCCAGGCCGGTCTGCCGGCGCAGCGGGTCGACGCGCTTCTTGGCGCTGGTGGTGCCCTTGTCGGACAGCTTCTCCCGGCCGATCCGCAGCACCTGCAGCATCTTGTCCACGTCGATGTCGTAGGACATGGTCACGTGGTGCAGGACGGCGCCGTTCGCGAGCCGCTTCTGCGCCGCGCCCGCGATCTTGCCGTGGTCGGAGGTGATGTCGTTCAGCGGCTGGTACCAGGCGCGGACGCCGAGCTCGGCCAGCGCGCCGAGTACCCAGTCGTCCAGAAAGGCGTAGCTCTCGGCGAACGACATGCCCGCGACCAGCGACTCCGGCGCGTACAGCGAGTAGGTGATGGTGTTGCCGGGCTCGACGAACATCGCGCCGCCGCCGCTGATCCGGCGGACGACCTCGACGTCCAGGGAGCGCGCGGCGTCGCCGTCCACCTCGTTGCGCAGCGACTGGAAACTGCCGATGACCACGGCGGACGCGCCCCACTCCCAGATCCGCAGCGTCGGCGGGCGGCGGCCTGCGCCGACCTCCTCGGCGAGCACCTGGTCGATCGCCATGTGCAGGGCGGGCGGCTGCGGCCCCTCGTGGACGAGCCGCCAGTCGTGGTCGCGCCAGTCGGAGGCGCGGGCGATGGCCCGGCGCACCACGATCCCGACCGCCTCGGCCGTGAGGCCCAGCATCACCGTGCCCTCGGGCAGCTCCGCCTGCACGCGGGCGGCGAGGTCGCGCGCCTCCAGTCCGGCGGGCAGGCCGTCGAGCGCGCGGTTGATCGCGTCGAGCGCCTCGTCCGGTTCGAGGAAGAAGTCACCGCTGATCCGGGGGTCGCGGATCAGGCCGTCGACGACGTCCACGTCGGCGACGACGAGCTTCCCACCGGGCACCTTGTATTCGCCATGCATCACACGTGAGTCAACGGCGTCCGCCCGCCGGGGATTCCGCCCCGGCGGGACCGGCACGACCTGGAGATCTCCGCTACCGGGCCGTCTCGGTCTCCGGGGCTCGGGGGGCGGTGCCGGGCGGCGGGGTGGGGACGGGCGTGCGCAGGCCGTCGAGGACGATCGCGAGGTTGCGCTCCCACTGCGACGGGCCGGCGTGGATGCCCATGGTGTGGGCGCCCGTGGACACCCCGACCAGCAGGAACGACACGTCCGTCCAGGACACGTCGGGGCGGATGGCCCCCGCGTCCTGCGCGCGCTCGACCAGCTGCCGGACGCGGTCGCGCAGCTCGGCGCGCTCGTGGTCCAGCACGCCGCCGATCGCCTGGTTCACGTCGCACAGCTCGTTGCGGAGCCGCAGGTAGGAGGCCGCGAAGTCGCGGAAGCCGGTCCACGGGTCCGGATCGGCGAGGCCCTGGTCCCCGCGTTCCAGGATCTCGCCGATGATCTCCTCCAGGACGGCCTGGAGGAGCCGTTCGAGGGTGCCGACACGCCGGTAGAAGGTGCCCACGCCGACGCCCGCGCGGCGCGCGATGTCGTGCGCGGTGATCTCGCCGCCCTCGGCCGCGGCCTCGCGCGTGGCGGCGACCAGCCGCTCCACGTTGCGGCGGGCGTCGGCGCGGGGGACGCGCCCGGAACCGTCGTCCAGGAGGCGGTCCACGGCGCTCACGGTCTGCATGGGGACGATCCTAGCAAACGGACGACACGCGTCCGGATTAAGTGGACAAGGCGCGTCCGCTTGTCCTAGAGTCCTCGGCATCCGGACGGCACGCGTCCGCTTCCCGGGAACGGAGTTCACCATGTCCGCGATCCGCGTCGGCATCATCGGGGCCAACCCCGACCAGGGCTGGGCGTCCCGCGCCCACATCCCCGCGCTGCGAGCGCTGCCCGGCTTCGAGATCACCGCCGTCGGCACCCGGCGCGAGGAGAGCGCCCGCGAGGCCGCCCGCCGGTTCGACGTCCCGCACGCGTTCACCGATCCGCGCGAACTCGCCGCCCACCCGGACGTCGACCTGGTCGCCATCACGGTGAAGGTGCCCGCGCACGACGAGCTGATCCGCGCCGCCTTCGACGCGGGCAAGGACGTCCTCTCCGAATGGCCGCTCACCCGCACGACCGAGGAGGCCGAGGGCGTGGTGAAGCTCGCCGCCGAGACCAGTGTCCGCACGGCCGTCGGGCTGCAGGCCCGTTTCTCCCCCGCCGCCGCGCACGCCCGCCGCCTGCTCGCCGACGGGTACGTCGGCCGGGTGACCTCGGTGAACGTCTACGGCGCCCTCTTCAAGGGCGCGGACGGCACGCTGCCCGGCTGGTCGTCCTACACCGCCGACGTCCGCAACGCGGCGGGCACCCTTGAGGTCGCGGGCGGCCACCACCTCGACCTCGTCCAGCACCTCGCCGGGCCCGTCGCTGAGCTGTCGGCGAGCCTGGCCGTGCAGCGCGTCCACTACACGGTCGCCGAGACCGGCGAGCCGGTCGAGTCCGACAGCCCCGACCAGGTCGTGGTGACCGGCGCCCTCGCGTCCGGCGCGACGCTCTCCGCGCACATCCACTACGCCAAGGTCACGGCCCCCGGCACCCGCATCGAGATCGCCGGCACCGAGGGCGACCTCACGCTGCTGTCGCGCGGCGGCGCGGGCGTACAGATCGACAACCTCGTTCTGCTCGGCAACCGCGAACCCGGCGGTGTCCCGCGCGAACTCGACCTCCCGGCCGACCTGAACGTCCTTCCGCCCGGCCTGGAGGGCACCCCGGCGGCGAACGTGGCCCTCGCCTACCAGGCGTTCGCCGACTCCCCCGCGTCCGTCCCCACCTTCGAGGAGGCCCTGGAGCTGCACAGACTCCTCGACGCCATCCGGCTGTCCGCGGAGTCCGGCACGCGCCGCTCGCTGGGCTGAACCGCCTGGCGCGCGGCGCGCGGTCGGCCGCCGC
>NZ_JBFAOF010000228.1:0-9012 GCF_040675125.1 Spirillospora sp. NPDC049652
GTCGCAGACCACCACCGTGACCGCGCCGCCCGCGCCGCCTGCGCCGGCCCCGCCGCCCATACCGCCTACACCGCCCACGCAGCCCCACCGCCCACGCCGCTCCTACCGCCCACGCCGTCCCTACCGCCCACGCCGCCAGCGTCGCGCCCGCCGCCCGCGGACGCGCCGTCCGTGCTCATGCCGTCCGCCCCGCGCGGTCGTCCCGGCGGCTCATCCGACCGGCCGCCAGTCGTCCCAGTCGTCGACCGGGCCGGCGGCCCCGACAGCGCCGACGGTGCCGACCGCGCCGACCGCGCCGGTCTCGTCGGTCGTGCCGGTCGCGTGGCCGGGGCGGCCGGGGTCGGCGGCGAAGCTCGGCGGAGGGGCGGACGGCAGGAGCAGCCGGACCCGCGCGCCGCCCATCTCGCAGGTGCGGATCTCCAGGCTGCCGCCGTAGCCCGACACCAGGTCGTGGACGATGCCGAGGCCGAGCGAGGCGAGCCCGCCGGGGGCCTGGCCGAACCCGGGGCCGTCGTCGTCCACCTGCAGCACGACCCAGCCGTGCTCGACGCCGACCCGGACGTCCACCCGGTGGGCCGCGACCCGGCACGCGTTGTCGAGGACGTTGCGCAGCGCCCGCCACAGCGCTACCGCGTCCATGTGCGCCCAGGCGGGCCCGCCCGCGAAGCACACCTCGTGCGGGGTCGCGAGCCGGATGCCGGTGACCACCTCGGCGGCCAGCTCGTCCACGCGGAGCCGCTGCGCGGGGGCCGGGCCGGCCGGGTCGTCGCCGCCGTCGTCGGGCGCGCCCTCCTCGTCGAGCTGGCGGAGCAGGTGGTCCAGCCAGCGGGTCTCGCCGAGCAGCTGCTCGACGCGCTCCCGGCTGGCCGGGCCGATGTCGTCGGCGACCGCGACCGCCGACGCCAGCATGATCACGGTGCCGAGCTCGTGCCGGATGTCGTGCCGCAGCCGGCGCCGCCAGAGCACCGGGTCGCCCGCGCCCCCGTGGGCGCAGGGCTCGACGCCGCCGCGCGCGCGGGGCTCGCCCGCGCCGCACGCCCGGGACGAGGACGGGGCGGAGGCGGAGGCGGAGGCGGTGGAACGGTCCGGCGCCGATGGTCGCCGCGCGTCCAGGGGTGGTGAGGACCGTGGCTGCCCGTGCTTCATGGAGGACCCCCGTCCGTTTCGCCGGCACCTCTCCAGGAGTACTGCGGGGCCGTCTCCCCCCACGGCCCGTATGCCGACGGTCACCCCGCACGGCATCGGCTGTCCAGATAATTGACCGCCACTGACCTCTGCCTGACCGGTTGTGGACAGCCCGATTATCCCCGTCAACCCGGTCCATTGTCGGAACGTCGAAGGACGGCCTTTCCGATCACCTCTCCGGCCGTCCGCGCGGCCGCCGGACGGCCGTCCCGGCGGCATTTCCTTCATGCCTTCGGCGTAGCGCCCTTGCGCATTCCGATGGGTGTGCGGCACTGGCGCGGCAGGCACAGTCTCGGTATGCCCAAGGTCACTTTTCTCGGACATGCCGGACTTGTCGTGCGCGCGGCGGCGTTCCGCCTGCTCGCCGACCCGTGGCTCGCTCCCACCGGGGCCTTCCTGGGGGCGTGGCACCAGTATCCGAGAAAC
Organism: Spirillospora sp. NPDC049652; assembly: GCF_040675125.1. Lineage (NCBI taxonomy): Bacteria > Bacillati > Actinomycetota > Actinomycetes > Streptosporangiales > Thermomonosporaceae > Spirillospora > Spirillospora sp. NPDC049652. The sequence continues at coordinate 1,612 of NZ_JBFAOF010000228.1, forward strand.
GATCACCTCGACCTCCGGGAGGTGCTCGCCGCCGACTGGGTCGCGGTCTCGCACGAACACCTGGACCACTTCGACCCGTGGGTGATCGAACGCCTTCCGGCGCGGACCAGAATCCTCATTCCCGCTTATCCCGGACCCGCGTTCCGGGAACGGATCCGAACGGCGGCCGGTTCCCGCCAGGTCATTGAAGTGTCACCGTGGGAGAAATTCCCGCTGGACAATCGCGGATCGTGGATCACGGTGATTCCTGAGTTGTCGCCGATGTGCCATGACGCCGCATTTCTGATCGTTGCGGACGGCCGCGCGGTGCTGCACTGCAACGACGCCCGGCTGACCGCCGCGCAGGCCCGCCGCGCCAAGCACCTGGCGGGCGGACGGCTCGACCTCATGGCGCTGCAGACCTCCGGCGCGTCCTGGCATCCGATCTGCTACGAGTACCCGCCGGAGGAGATGGCGCGGGTCTCGCTGGCCAAGCGGGTCGCCAAGCTGCGCGCGGCGCAGCGGCTCGTCCGGCAGACCGCGCCCGAGCTGGCCGTCCCCTTCGCCGGGCCGCCGTGCTTCCTGGACGAGGAGGTCGCCCACCTCAACTGGGTGCTCGACCAGGAGGACGGGGCGTTCTGCGACCCCGAGGCGTCGGTGCGCTGGCTGCGCGAGCACCTCCCGAACCAGGCGTTCGAGCACTTCCAGCCCGGCGACGCGGTCGATCTGGACACCGGGGAGGTCACCCGCGACCCGGTTTCCGCCGAGTTCTCCTACGCCTGGCCGCCCGCCGACCGCACCGCCTACCTGGAGCGGTACGCGGCCGACCGCAAGGAGCTGGTCGCGGGCGTCCTCGCGTCCTATCCCGAGCCGGGGCCGGACCTGTTCGAGCGGTTCACCGCGCACTTCCACCGGCTCGGCGCGCTCAGCGACTACTTCCTGGAGCAGATCGCGATGACCGTCCGGTTCGAGGTGACCGGGCCGAACGGCGGGACCTGGGACGTGGACCTGACGCCCGGCGCGGTGACCGTCGCCGAGGCCCGGCCGGACGCGCGGCCGCAGTACCGGATCACGGTCGCCGGGCGCTGGCTGGACACCGTCCTCACCGGCCGCCTCGCCTGGGAGGATCTGCTGATCTCGTTCCGGCTCAGCCTCTACCGCGACCCGGACGTCTACAACGACCACCTGGTCGGCCTGCTCAAGCACGCCAACGCGGCGGCGCTGCGGGCGGTGGAGGAGTACGAGACCGGGCGGGACGAGTCCGAGCGCATCGTCGTCCACTCGGCCGGCCGGGACTTCGACATCCCGCGCTACTGCCCGCACGCGGGTGAGGACCTGTCCATCGGCGCGGTCGTCCGGGACGGGCAGATCCACTGCCTCGCGCACAACTTCGCCTTCGACCTGGCGACCGGCCGCTGCGTCAACGCCCGCGCCGCCTCCCTGGGCAGCCGCCCGCTCGACCCGTGCGCCCCGGTGAACGCGCCGGACCCGCTCGACGCGTCCGAACCGCTCGACGCGTCCGTACCGCTTGGCGGGCGCGCGCCGGCCGGCTCGCCGGGGGTCTTCGAGATGCCCGTTTCGGCCGAGCCGCCCACACCCTTCGGCGTGCCCGCCGCCGTCGACCTCGCCGGGACCGCCGGAGCGCCCGCGTCCGTGGAGGCGCCCGCCCCGGTCGAGTGATCCGGACCCTCGCGCGCGGCCCGTGGCCCATCGGCCACGGGCCGCGTGAACGTTCCGGTGACGATCCGGCCGAGCGGCCGATCCGGGGGATGAGGAATCCGCGAATCCGGTACCGTTTTCCCTGCGTTCATGGGGGTTGAGGGGATTTTGGGGATGGCAGTGGGGAAGATCCGGCGTGCGGTGCTGAAGGCGCGTCCGGCCGTGCGGAAGGTGCGCGGCGACCGCCGCCGCCTGGCCGTGGTGGTGGTCGTGTTCGCGCTGCTCGTGGGCGGTATGGAGCTGCTCGCGCTGAAGCTGGGCTCGTTCGATGTGCCGTTCGACGGTGTGGACGACACGACCGCCGGCGCCGACCACAGCGTCACCACCACGCACTGACCGACCCGAGCGCGACAGCGGCCCGCCTGCGGGAGTCAGTTCGGCGGCCGGTTCCGTTCCTTCAGGATCGACTGGAGGTCGGCGGCGTCCGAGAGCGTCGGGCAGGCGTACTTCTCCTGGTGGCCCCAGGAGTAGGCGATCTCCAGCGGCGGGTCCGGGACGAGCCGGTCCCAGCGCGCGAGGAGGGCCCTGAACTGCGCGCCGGTCGGCATCCAGTACTGCTTGTCGCCGTCCGAGCAGCCCTGCCCGAAGGTCTGCAGGACGGGCGCGACCGACCCGCGCGGTATCCCGGCCTGGTCGGCGAGCCGCACCATCCGGTCGATCGCGCCGAGGTCGCAGTCGGCGCGCGGGCTCGCGCCGCCCTGGCACGGGTAGGGGTCGAGCCCGATGACGTCCACGTTCAGCTTCGCGGGCGTCGCGTCCCGCATCGGCCAGTCGGTGAGCGACACGAACGCGATCTGGCCCGGGGCCTGCGCCTTGACCAGGTCGGCGCGGCGGCGGATCTCGGTGAGCACCTTCGGGCAGCGGCCGGGGTTCGGCTCGTCCGACAGGTACCAGCCGTAGACGCGCGGATCGTGCCCGTACCTCCGGACGGCCGCCGCGAACGCCTCGAAGGACAGCGAGAAGTCGTCGCAGGTGAAGTTGCCGACCCAGAGCATCGCCCGCATCCCCGCCGGGATCCGCGCGAGGGTAGCGTCGTCCGGCTGCGCGTCCACCAGGTCGAAGCCGAGCTCCTTGAGCCGCGGGTAGTCGGCGGGCTTGCTGTTCAGCGCGATCCGGCTGGTCGGGACGTGCCGGGCGGGCCGGGTGCCGGGCGTCGCGCTCGGCCCGGTGTACGGCCGGTGGCCGCCGGACGAGCGGCTCCACAGGCCGACCAGGACGCCGGTGACCAGCGCGACGGCCACGACCCCGGTGACCGCCGCGGCCACGGCCGGTCTTCCGCGCCTCACCGCCGCCTCACACCGCGTCCGGGGCGCGGTCGCCGGTCTCCTCGACGCCCGCCGCCTCCTCGCGGACGGGCCGCACGCTGCCGTCCGGTGCGACCGCGAGCGGCGGGACGGTGAACCCGAGGATGTGCCGGAAGGTGTCCCACAGCGCGCGCAGCGTCGCCCGCATGGACGGTTCGCGCAGGTAGACCGCGTCCACGGCCACCCGCGCCGGGACGATCCGCTGGATGTAGTTCACCAGGTCCACGGTCTCGCCCGGCCCGAGGACGTCGAAGTCGCGGAACCGCACCTCCGACACCCCGGTGAGGCCCGGCCGGTGGTCGAAGACCCAGCGGGTGTCCGGGCCGTAGTGGACGGCGAGGTCGTAGGTCTCCGGACGCGGCCCGACCAGCGTCATGTCGCCGCGCAGGACGTTCCACAGCTGCGGCAGCTCGTCCAGGGACCACTCGCGCAGCAGCCGCCCGACGCGGGTGAGGCGGGGGTCGGCGTTCGCGGTGACGGTGAGGCCGCCGACGCCGGTCCGCATCGTCCGGAACTTCAGCATCGTGAACGGGCGGCCCCCCTGCCCGACGCGGGTCTGCCGGAACAGGCCGGGTCCCGTGCTCGACATCCGCACGAGGCTCCAGATCAGCACGAGTGGGACCGACAGCAGGATCAGGCCGAGCAGCGCGCCGCACACGTCCAGCGCCCGGCGCGCACCGGAGGGCGGGACGCCGTCGGACGGGTCGACGGGGGACACCTCAAGGGCGGTCATGACGGAGCGGCCTCCGCTTCGAGAGTGGTCCGGCCGCGCAGCCGGGCGAACCAGAACAGCAGGACGAGGGTGGTCGCGGTGTAGGAGAAGGCGGACGCGACGGCCGCGCCCGCCGCCCCGAAGCGGGGGATGAGCAGCAGGTCGAGGGCGACCGTGACGGCGAGCCCGGCGGCCTGCGCGACCGAGGTGAGCCCGGGCCGTCCGATCCCGTACAGGTACGCCTGGAGCAGCCCGGACACCCCGTAGGTGACGAGCCCGCACAGCAGCAGGTAGGTAGGGTTCCGCGCGCCGTCGAACGACGACCCGAACACCCACGGCAGGACGGTCCCGGTGAGCAGCGCGAGCGGCACGACGGCGACGGCGGACACGGCGAGCGCCGGCAGGATCAGCCGCCGCGTCCGCTCGGCGGCGACGTCCCGCGCCTCCTTGGCGAAGTCGGGGTAGAGGACGTAGTTCATCGCCAGCCCCGGCAGCTGCACGAGTTCGGCGAACTTCGACGCGACGGTGTAGACGCCCAGCACGGACGGCCCGGCCATCGCGCCGAGGAACGCCACGTCCAGGCGGAGGTTCAGCAGGTCCACGAGCTGCCCGAGCTGTCCGCGCATGCCGAACCCGGCGATCTCGCGGCCGAGCTCGAACGACGGCCGTCCCCAGCCGGAGAAGAAGCCGCGCCGGGCCAGGCGGCGCGCGATCCACGCGGCGGCGGCGACGTCGGCGAGGACGAGGGCGGTGATCAGCGCGCCCGGCCCGTACCAGAGCCCGAGCATCCCGACGTAGAACGGCAGGAACACGAACTCCTCGACGGTGATCGCGAGGCTCGCGCCGCGCAGGTCGCCGGTGCCCTGGAGCAGTCCCTTCCCGACCGACACGAAGCCCTGCGTGAAGGACGGCGCGGCGGCGGCCAGCGCGATCCAGAACCCGAACGACCGGAAGAACAGGTAGAAGATCGCGGGGGAGAGGACGAGCCAGGCGAGCCCGCCGGCGACCGCGCCGCCGACCGTGAGCCACGCGACGGTCGGCCGCACCCGCCGCTGGTCGTGCCGCTCCCCGGCCAGGTAGTAGGGCGCGGCGCCCATCAGGCCCGCGTTCGACAGCTGGCAGACCATGCCCGGCAGGATCCGGACGAGCGTGAGCGCGCCGACGAGCTTCGGCCCGCCGATCCGCGCGACCAGGACCGTCGCGATCCCGAGCGACGCGAGCGCGCCGAGGCGTCCGGCCATGTTGCCCGCGACCAGCGTGACCATCCGGCTCCGCAGCCCGCCGCCGCGTTCCCCGGTGAGCGTCATGGGTTCGCCTCCCGCCGTCGTCCGTAGAGGTCCACGGCCGCGATCAGGCCGAAGAACGCCCAGCCGTGCCGGTAGTGCAGGGTCTGGTAGAACAGCGCGGAGACCAGGAACACGACGACCAGCGCGCCGAACAGCTCGGGATGCGGGACGAGGTCGGCGTACTCCCGGTTCAGCGCCCCGCGCCGCGCGATCCGCACGCACCGCAGCAGCAGGACGAACACCAGCGTGATCACCGCGACGCCGCCCAGGAACCCGCGTTCCAGCACGGCCGCGATGTAGTCGTTGTGGGCTTCGCGGACGTAGGAGTACTGCTCGTCGTAACTGTGCCGCCGCACCTCGTTCGGCCCGATCCCGAACGGGTGCCGCTGCTCGCTCAGCATCGTCAGCGTCGTGTTGAGGACGGTCCCGCGCGACTCGGTGCTCTCGCCGGTCGTCCGGCCGATCGAGTCGCGCAGGATCGGCGCGGTGCTCCCGACCTGCTCGACCAGCGTCGCCACGTTGATCTGGCTGAGCAGGACGACCGTCCCGCCGCCGAGGACGGCCGCGAGCGCCCCGGCGGCGACGGCGTGGTGCGCCCTGCCCGCGCGGACCAGGCCCCAGAGGTAGCCGACGACGAGGGCGACGCCGAGCGCGAGCGCGCCGCCGTTCGAGCCGGTCAGGAACTCGGCGGTGAGCAGGATCGCGCAGACCGCCCAGCGGGTGCCCTTGCGGCGCGGGAGCTGCGCGGCGCGCGCGATGAAGAACACGCAGATGAACCAGTTGGACGCGTAGTTGGCGTCTCCGAAGGTGAACATGGCGCGAGCGCCGTCCACCTGCTTGCCCGACAGGGCCTCGATGCCCGCCGCCATCCCGACGATCTCCATGACGGCGTAGAGCGTGCCGATGTGGACGTAGGCGCGCAGCGCGATGCGGGTCATGCCGGTGTCCTGGCAGAGCGTCGCGACGCAGACCGCCCACAGCAGCACGAACACGTCCTTGACCAGCGGCAGCGCGCCCGCGCCGCCGTTCACCAGGGCCGCGGTCGCGCCCGCGAGGACGGCCAGCAGCGTCGGCACCAGGAACGGCCACGGCACGGGCCTGCGCCGCGACGCCGCCCAGAGCAGCGTCGTGCCGGTGAGCAGGACGAGCAGCGCGTCCGGGACCGCCGTGTTGCCCGGCCCCGGTCCCATGCCGAACGGCATCAGCATCGGCAGCGACGCGATCGACAGCACGAGCACGATCGCGGTCAGCCGGAGCCGCCGCTTCACGGGCGGCGGCTCACCGGGTTCCGGCGTGGTGTCGTCCGGCCTCACGGTCGCCGGTGCGGTCAGGAGCATCGGCGTCACCGCTGGTGGGGACGGGCCGAGGAGCCCCGGTAGGTCTCGTCCAAGACGGTGCCGAGGTAGCCGGGCGTGAACCAGTCGCCGACGCGTCCGCGCGCCCGCTCGGCCATGCGTCCGGCGGCGACCGGGTCGTCCAGCAGCGCGGCGGCGGCGACCGCGAGGCCGTGCGGGTCCTGCGGCGGGACGAGCATCCCGGTCTCGCCCGCGAGCACCAGGTCCTGGTTGGACGGGACGGCCGTCGCGACCAGCGGTATCCCGGCCGCGATCGCCTCGACCAGCACGCACGGCAGGCCCTCCCAGCGGGACGCCATCGCCAGCACGTCGAAGGCGGGCAGCAGCTCCGGCACGTCGTCGCGGTGGCCGAGCCAGCGCATCCGGCCGGTCAGCCCGAGCCGTTCGGTGAGCCGTTCGACCTCGCCCGCCATCGGGCCGCCGCCGATCCACAGGCCGAACACGTCCTCGGGCAGCTCGGCGAGCGCCCGGACGAAGATCTCCGGGCCCTTCTGGAACTGGAGCCGCCCGACCGAGCCGACGACCTTGACCCCGAGCGGCAGGTCCAGCCGCCGCCGCGCGCGGGCCCGCGCGCCGGAGGCCGCCGCCGCCTCGAACGCCGCCACGTCCACGGCGGGCCACGACAGCCGCACCCGGTCCGGGGTGGCGAGGCCGAGCCGCAGCGCGGTCGTCACGGTCTCCGAGCCGATCGCCAGGAACGCGTCGGTGTGCTTGGCCGCCATCCGCTCCAGCCGCACGTACACCGACCGGCGCGGCCGCGACTGGAACTCGTTGAACGGGAAGCCGTGCCAGGTGTGCACGATCCGCGGCACCCCGGCGCGCGCCGCCGCGATCCGGCCGATCACGCCGCCCTTCGCGCTGTGCGTGTGGACGACGTCGTACCGGCCCTCGGCGAGGACGGCGGTGAGCGTCCGCAGCGCGGCCAGGTCGTCGCGCGGCGAGATCTGCGGGACCAGCGGCCTGACCTGCGTAATCTCCATCCCGGCCGCGAACGCGCGCGGGGTCAGGTCGCCCGCGGCGGCGTTCGCGACGGCCGCCTCGCCGTG
>NZ_JBFAOF010000229.1:0-9001 GCF_040675125.1 Spirillospora sp. NPDC049652
CGGCGCGGTGGGTGCCGTCGAGGATCAGCGCGCGCCCGTCGTCCAGCGCCAGCGCCGGCAGGACGAGCTGCACCGGCTCGTCCTGGTCGCGGAAGCACCGGACGAGCCGTTCGAGGGTGTCCCTGCGCTCGGGGTCCCAGCGCTTGAGGCTGTCGGAGGCCTCCCGCACGGTGTGCGTCACCGCGTCGGGGTGGCGCCATTCGGTCTGGTCGCCGGAGGCGGTGGCGTACCAGACGGTGAGCAGGTCGCCGAGCGCGTCGCGGGAGGTGCTGAAGCGCTCCTCCACGCCGCACGCGGGATCGCCGAGCAGGTCGGGCGCCAGCTGCGCGCGCACGTGCCTGCCGAGGAACAGGTGGGTGAACTGTGAGGTGTCGATGGGGAGCCTTCCTCACATCTGGGCCTTGATCGAGGAGGCCCGCCGGCGCAGCCGTCCGGCCTCCTCGTCGCCGACGCCGGGGAGCCGCGCGAGCGCGGTGAGTATCTGCACCAGCTTAGGGTGACCGGGCCCGTACGTCTCCTCCACGATGCGCCGCGCGCGTTCCAGCACGTCGCGGGCCTGCCGCGTGCGGCCCGCGGCGGCCAGCACCGGCCCGTACTCCACCAGGACCTCCGCCACGTAGGGATGCTCGGACCCGTAGAGGCCCTCGTAGAGCCGTTCGCCGTCCTCCAGCAGCCGGCGGGCCCGCTCGGTCTCGCCCTGGGCCGCCAGCACCACCGCGTACACCTTCTCGGCGGCGACCGTGCTCGGATGGCGCCCGAGGATCTCCCGGTAGATCCCGACGACCGGCTCGATGACCCGCCGCGCGCCGTCCACGTCGCCGAGCCAGGTCAAAGTGGCCGCGAGGGTCTTGTGGTGCTCCACCACCTCGAAGTGGGTGTCGCCGAGCCGGTCGGCGAGGACGCCGCTGATCCGGGTGAGGCGCTCGGCGGTGTCGCGCAGCCGCCGCCCGTCGTCCAGGACCCGTCCCAGTTCGGCCTGCACGAACGCCGCGGAGCCTTCGGCGGCCAGCGTCCGGTCGTCCTGCGCCCCGTACAGCCGGACACACCCCTCGACCGTCCCCTCCAGCGTCTCGACGGCCTCACGGAACCGGCCCCGGCGCCACATGACCGTCCCGCGCACCGTGTCGATCTCGATGAGCCGGGGATCGTCGGCGTCACCGGCGGCGGCCAGCACCCGGCGCCCGTGCTCGGCCGCCGTGGACGCCTCACCGAGCTCGGAGAACTCCACCAGGATGCGGCTCTTCCACAGCAGGAACCGGTAGAGGGACGGGCTGTCGCGCCCGTCGAGGTGCTCCTGGATCTCCAGGGCCGTCGTGACGGCCTGGAGGGCGCCGACGATGTCGGCCCGCCGGTACAGGTCGATGGCCAGGCACAGCTGGGTCTCGGCCACCTCGCGGCTGCGCGCGCCGTGGGCGTTCTCTCGCAGCGTCAGCGCCGCCGTCAGCGGCCCGGCGGCCTCGTCGTAGCTGGACCGCTCGATGAGGTAGCGGCCCGCGCAGTACAGCAGCCGTCCCAAGACGACCTCGGTGTCGGCCCAGCCGGGCGGCCGCCGTTCTGCGCGGGAAAGGCGCCGGTGGTTGCCGTGCAGCGCCAGGACGTGCGGCAGCAGGCGCGAGCAGACGGGCCACCGCGTCCGGTCGTCGACGTCGGCCGGGAATAGGTGGTCCAGGATGCCCGCGGCCGTGGCGAGCCACCGCACGGCGGTGGCGGGGTCCATGTCCTTGCGGACGACGCTCTGCACCAGGCGGTGCACCCCGGCGGTGCCCGCCTCGATCCGGATCAGCGAGTAGCGGTGCAGCTGCTGGACGGCCAGGTCGTAGGCGAGGGAGTCGGGCGCCACCGGCGTGAGATGGCCTGGCAGGTCCGCGACGCCCTCACCGGCCAGGTCGCGGGTCAGGCCCTCGGGGGCGAGCATCGCCCACAACCGCATGAGGTCCAGGGTCAGCGGCCGACGCTCGGCGGCGCGGCGCAGCGTCAGGTTCCAGGTCATCGCGACCGGCTGGACGTCGTCGGCGGGCTGGAACCGGGTGAGGACGTCCTCCAGCGAGTCCTCCAGCAGCCGCCCGTAGACGGCGAGGCTGATCGCGGCCTGCCGGACGTAGGCGACCGCGTGGGTCAGCGCGAGCGGGAGCTGCCCGAGCAGGCGGGCGACCGTCCGCGCCGCGTCCGGGTCGTCGTCCCCCGTGCCCTCGCACAGCAGCCGGACGGCGTGGTCGCCCGGCAGCGGCGGCACCTGCAGCAGCGCCCGCCCGGGCACCAGCCCCGACCAGTCCGCCAGCCGGGAGGTGATCAGCACGTGGCCGCCGTCGCCGCTCGGCCAGTGCCGCCGAAGGTCCTCGACCGAGTCGGCGTTGTCGAAGATCAGCAGCCACTGGCCCCGCTCGCGCAGCGCCCGCCGCAGCTCGGCGATGAGCAGGTCGGCGTCCGCCAGTTCGGGCACGCCGAGCCGGAGGGCCAGCCGCACCAGCCCCGCGCTCAGGGAGGTGGGCCGGTCGGCGGTGATCCACCAGATGATGTCGTAGTGCCGCCGGTACCGGTGGGCGTAGTTGGCGGCGAGGCTGGACTTGCCGACGCCGCCCATCCCGACGGCGGCGACGGCGCTCACGTCGTCGTCCTGGTCGCCGGGGTGCAGGAACTGGGCGCGCAGGTCCCGCACGAGCGCGTCGCGTCCGACGAACGTCGGGTCGGGCGGCCGGAGGTTGGTGATCGCCGGGCCGCCGTGCGGGAACGGCGTCCCCCCGGCGGACGGCAGGACTGATGTGTCCGGCACGTCCGCTTCGGCGAGGATGCCGCGTGCTGCCAGTTCGTGGAACAGCAGCGTCCGGGCGCCGGCCTCGTCCAGGCCGCCGATGTCGACGACGGGGACGCCGTCCAGCTCGGCCGGCGTCGCGCAGTCCTCGATGCGCACGACGACCAGGCGCTCGGCGTCCGGGCCGTAGTGGTCGAGCATGGGCGACCCGAGCGCGTCCCAGGTCGCCGACAGCACGCACACCGACCAGGTGGGCAGGCCGTCCGGGGTGGCCGCGGGCGGGTCCAGGGCGCGGTAGGGCTCCACCCGGGTGCGGGCCGCCGTCCCCAGACACGCGGCGATCCACTCGCCGTAGGTCGCGTCGGCCGGATGGAAGAACACCGCCAGCGAACGCACCGGCACCGCCGGTTCCTGCTGGGTGCGGCGCAGCCCTCGCAGCCTGAGCCCAAGATAGGTGCTGCCGCCGGTGAGCGCCGCGCTGAACACGGCCAGCGCCCACCCGGGCGACCCGTCCACGCCGCCCGCCACGATCCCGGCGAAGGCGCCGATACCGATGGCGCACCCCCCGACCCAGGGCACGCGATGGGCCTCGCCCACCCGGCGCAGCCCGTCGCGCCGGACGGGTGCCGGAGCCGGGCGCGGCGGAGCGGGATCGGGCGACTCGATGGTGTCTCGGTGCAACGTCGTCTCCGCCGGGGCGAACAGGGACCGGTGCTCCGATGATGGGACGCGGACCACCCCCCGGTCCACCGGCCTCCGCGAATATCGTGGCGGCTCGGACCGACGGACCGGCGGCCGGGAGGCGGACGTGACGAACCCCGACGGACTGGACGCGGCACTGCGGGGCCAGATCGCGCAGGTGGACCGGCGGGTAGCCCTCAGCGGCGGCCGGGACGCCCACGACCGCGACCAGATCCGGACCGCCGCCGCACTGGCCGGATCCCTCCGCCGCACCCTGGGACTCGGCCGCTTCCGCGGCGTCCTGACGGGCAATACGGCCCGTCCGCAACTGGTGCTCGGCTTCTCATGCGCCAACCGAGGCCACGTCGTGCTGAAGGTCTACGGGAAGCGACGGCCGGGCGAGGCGCAGACGCTACGGCTGTGGGCCCGTCACGGCGTGCCCGCCGCGCCGGTCCTGGACAACGGAGACGACCCGACGACCTGGCTCCTCATGTCCAGGGTCGAAGGAAACGTCCCCCGCCAGGACGACCTCGCCGACGACGCCGTCCTGACTGCCCTGACCCGCGACCTCGCCACCACGATGGCCACCGCACATGCGGTGACGAGCGCCGATGTTCCCGGCGGCCGTCCCCTCAGCCCGACCATGACCGGATACCTGAACGCGGCAGTCGCCGTGCTCGCCGCGCACGGATATGAGCCACCCGCCCGATGGCGCGAAGCCACCTCCGTATACGACGCCGGCCCGGCGACGCTCCTGCACGGTGACCTGGGCCTCAGCAACATCATCCGCGACCGTCACCACGGCCTGCGGCTTCTGGATCCCAGCGCCTACATCGGACACCCCGGATTCGACGCGGCCCGCTGGTGCGCCAGAGCGGCCGGCCCCCACCGCGCCGAGACCGCCTTGGCGACCTGGTGCGAGGCCGAACCAGCCGCCGACACTCCCCACACCCGAACGCTGTTGGGCCTCGAACTCCTCCTCCAAGCCGGAACCCGAGAAGCAGTCAAACTCCACCACGGCCAGCACAAATCCGACCGAGACCCCCTGACCCAAGCCTTCCTCACCCAAGCCCACCACCACCTGACCAAGTACTGAGCCAGCCAACGCCGAGGCACCCGCCAGTCCCGGCAAGTGCCATCGCGGTGAGCCCGCATACCCTGACCTGGTGATCAGTTCGGTGGTCTTCGACGTTGGCGAAACCCTTCTCGACGACACGCGCGAATGGCGTGCGTGGGCCGACTGGCTCGGCGTCCCCTCGCACACCTTGTCCGCCCTGGTGGGCGCCGTCACCGCTCAGGGCCGCGACAACGCCGATGCTCTGCGCCTACTTCGCCCCGGGATCGACCTTGCGGCCGAGCGCAAGGCCCGAGAGCGAGCCGGGCGCGGCGAGATGATCTTTGAGCAGGACCTCTATGACGACGTCCGGCCCGCACTCGCCGCCCTGCGTGCTCAAGGAATCTGGGTCGGGGTCGCCGGCAACCAGACCAGCGGCGCCGGCGAGCACCTGAGGGCGCTCACACTGCCGGCGGACGCTGTGGCGACGTCGGGCGAGTGGAAAGTGGCCAAACCGGATCCGGAGTTCTTCGCCCGCCTCATCGACTGGGCACCGGGCGAGCCGCACGAGATCGTGTACGTCGGAGACCACCCCGCCAACGACATCTTCCCCGCGCACGCCGCCGGCCTCCGCACGGCGTTGATCCGTCGGGGCCCCTGGGGACACCTGTGGGCCGACGACCCGGCTGTCCGCGCGGCGGCCGACTGGACCATCGCCGGCCTCAACGAACTGACCGGTCTCCTCACCACGAAATGACAGCCCGCCCCCACCTGCCCTGAGTACCGTTCAGGCACCAGCCCGGTCCGGTTCCAGGAGTCGGCGATGGACGACGTCGGCGCGAAGATCGCCGCCACCCGCACAGCGCGACGAATGACCCAACGGCAGCTCGCCGAGTCCGCCGCCGTCTCGCTCAGCCTGCTCCGCAAGGTCGAGCAGGGGACGCGGCCGGCGACCGACCGAACGCTGGAGGCTTTGGCCGTCGCGCTGGGGGTGCCGCCCGACGTGCTGGCAGGTCGCAGAGCCCGCACCGACTCGCGTGTCCACTCGGTGATACCGGCACTGCGCCAAGCCATCGACGCCTACGACCTGCCCGACGACGGGCCGGTCAGAGCCCTGCCAGATCTCCGGCGGGTCGTTCAGGAGATGACCGTCCAGCGGCTCAGCTCCCGGTACACCGTGATCGCTGAGACGGTCCCGCCGGTGCTGGCCGAACTGACGCGCGCCGTGCACACGATGCCCGGCCCTGATGCCCAGCAGGCGGCAGGGTTGCTGACGATCGCCTACCGGGCCGCCGACGCAGTGGCCTATAAGTACGGCTATTACGACCTATCTGCCCGGCTGGTGGAGCTGATGCGGTGGTCCGCAGTTCAGTCCGCCGAGCCCGTTCTCGCCGCGACGGCCGCGTACGTACGCACCGAAGTGTTCTTCGCCAGCCAGAATCTGAGGCCCGGACTGCGTGCGTTGGAGCAGGCGATCGAGGCCATGACGCCGGTCACGCTCGCTGAGAACGCAGCCCTGGGCGCCCTGCACATGCGGGCCGCCGTCGTCGCTGCCCGGCTCACTGAAGACCTCCGCGTGGTCGACGAACATCTGGCGGAGGCGCGCCGGCTCGCCCACGCCGTACCGGAGGGCATTTACACGGGGACGGCGTTCGGTCCGGCGTCGCTCCACGTCCACGAAGTGTCGGTCGCGGTCGAGCTCGGCGACGCTGCTCGCGCAGTCCAGGCGGCCGGAAGGCAGGTTCCGTTGAACGACCTTCCAGCGGAGCGCCGCTCCCATTACTGGATCGAAGTCGCCCGAGCCCAGCTCTGGCTCGGAATGCGCCGCCAGGCGCTTCGATCACTGCACGAGGCTCGGCACGCGGCGCCCCAGCATGTACGCGAGCATCCCCACGTCCGAGACGCGCTGGTGACTCTCCTGCGCCTGTCGGTGACCCCCTCACGCCCGCTCGTCGCCTTCGCCGAGTGGGCGCGCGCGATATAAGACCTGGTCAAAGAGGGTGACACAAAGTGTGTCACTCGTTGAATGCGCCGTGCACCACCCTCGGGTTACTGCCCACCGTGGCCTCAGCCACAACGCGGGCGCGGTGTTCCCGGCGCGGGGCCACCACGCTCACCAGGTCGGGTGCGCGCTCTGTCCGCTTTCCCGCTCAGGACGCGCTCTCAGGTGGCTCAGCTGTTCCATCCGTGGTCGCAGTGGCACGTTGCCCAGCTCGACTGCGCCCCGCGCTGGCACGTCCTCGTAACAGAGCGGCCCCGGCCCGCTGCGTGAACAGCGGGAGCTCCGGGGCCTTGACCGGACACAGGAGGTCCGACCCATGAGGCAGCGTACGACCCAGACAACCCGGACACTGCGGTGAACGCCACATTCGGCGTGCTCGCCAAGCGCCGTCCGAGTTGGCCGACACCTGCGGCCTTGCTCGGTGAGCTGGCGGACCAGCTCTATGACCACAGCCTCGAGGTCGTCATCTACCAGCGGCACTTCCAGGTTGTCGCCGTCACCGTCTGCTGGCCGAGCCAACGCGACCGCGCGGTCACGATCATCAGTGTCGAGCGCGGCGACGACCGGGAGATCTGGTTCGCGACCGGAACCACCACCGGGGACCTCACCGGCGACACCGAGCTGATCGCCCCGGCCACGCCGCTCTGGGACGCCGTCCAGGCCGTCCGGGGAAGGCTCCGCCGATGACCACCGGACGGATCAGCCCCCGGCGGCCCTACGACTGGCTCCAGGACCTCGCCGCCGCGCTCGAAGAACTCGGCGTGGTCGGCACGCTCCACAACACATCGGCCGGCCCCACCCTCGCGGTGGTCTCGGACCTCGACCGGACACTCGACCGCGACATCACCTGCGAGACCGTCCCGGGCGCACGGCCGAAGTTCTGGGAGCACCTCACGTCCTCCAGCCAGCACGCACCAGGCCGTCGCCTGTTGCCCTGCGGCGACCCGGCGAAAGTGGCGTCCCACCTGGCGCGCGCGGTGGCCCGCACACCCCGGCCCATCGCCCGCCCCGACGACCCCGAGGACACTCCCGGCGGGTCGGCATGACGGGCCCGTGGCGGCACCGCTCCCGCGCCTCGGCCGACGACGGCCACGCCATGCCCGCGCGGACGTCGCAGAACCCCGCGCCCGCCGAGCCGAGCCCGGGGCGGCACCCCACCCCCGCGCTGGCAGCGCTCCAGTCGGGACCCGCCCAGACTGCGATACACAGCGACGACGGCAGCCACGTCCTGCGAGACGTGCAGCGGCTGCTCGCCCCCCACCGGGCGCGGGCACCGCGGCCGGGCTCCCTGCCGGAGGACCCGCCGCTGGAAGAGTTGGCAAGGAGCTGGCTCGCACACCTCCGGGCGACGCACCCGCACTGGGGCATCCTCTACCAGCCGTACGCGCGAGCCTGGATCGCTCTCCACGGCCGCAAAGTGATCGTCACGGCCACCCCGCAAGAGCTCACCACCCTGCTTCCCCCGCCGACCAACACGCGTTAGTCCTGACCACCGGCAGGCCCAAAGCTTCCACTTCTCTCCCGAGCACCCGGATTCCCGAGTTGGTCCGGAACGCACGCCGGGCCGTCACCGCTCGACACAGCGATCGCCGACCGCCGGCGACCATTCCTTTGGCCCGCGAGGGGCGAGGAAGCGTCTCCGATCAGCGGTGTGCTCTTGGGGAGGTCAGTGAGCGTTGTGGGTGGTGGCCAGGGTGTTGATGCGGTTGGCCAGGGCGAAGTCGAGGGCGGTCAGGCCGCCGGCGCTGTGTGTGCTGAGGGCGAAGCGGATCTTCGTCCAGCGGACGTCGATGTCGGGGTGGTGGTCGGCCTCCTCGGCTGCGGCGGCCACCGCCACCACCAGTTCGATGCCCGCCGCGAACGACGGGGCCTCGAACTCGCGGCGGATCTCCTCGCCGTCCCGGGTCCACCCCGGCAGCTCCTTCAGCCGCTCGGCGATCGTGGCCTCGTCCAGCCTGCTGCGGTCGGGCATCGCTCCCCCTCCAGATGACGGTCCTCACCGGAAGTACATCACCGTCCCGCCGACAGGTCGTAGACCGTCACGCCGCCGATGGTCCGCTCGGTGAAGTTTCCCTGCACCCAGGCCGCGATCCGCTGCGCCTCGTCGCTTCCGCCGGACGAGCTGCCGCGCATTCCCAGCATTGATCCGCCGATGAAATAGTGGATTCGCTTCGCGGACACCAACTGCTGGAACGCCGTCAGGGTCGGGGCCGGGTCGGTGCCGTTGAAGCCGCCGACCGCCATCACCGGACGGCCCGTCGCGAGCTGGTATCCCGCCGCGTTGTTCGACCCGACCGCCGCGGCCGCCCACGTATAGGAACGCGCGTCCTGCGTCAAAGCCGCCACCAGTGCGGTCGGTGGCGTCGCCGCGCCGAGCAATCCGCCTGGGCCGCCGCGCATGCCGCGTCCCAGCGCGCCAGTGATGCCACCACCTGCGGGGCCCGGCCCTGGCTGGCCGCCGAAGCCAGGGGGCGTTCCGTTGAGGGGGCCGCCGCCCGGCATACCGCCGCGTGCC
>NZ_JBFAOF010000230.1:0-8987 GCF_040675125.1 Spirillospora sp. NPDC049652
GACAAGCACCTGTCCCGCACCGCGCTCGCCGCCGCGGGCGTCCCGCAGCCCGCCTCGGTCGCGGTCGCGTCGCTGGCGGAGGCCCGGCGGGAGGCCGACCGGATCGGCTACCCGGTCGTGGTGAAGCCGCGCGCGCTCGCCGCGAGCGTCGCGGTGATCGTGGTGGAGTCGCCGGACCTGCTGGCGGACGCCTACGAGCGGGTGCGCGGCACCACGCTGCCGGAGGTCGAGGAGTACGAGTACGGCGTGCTGGTCGAGGAGTGCCTGCGCGGCGAGGAGATCAGCATCGACTCGGCCGTGTTCGGCGGGAAGGTCGTCCCGCTGTACCTGGCGCACAAGCGGAAGGGCTACGAGCCGTTCTGCGAGGAGGTCGGCCACGTGCTGTTCGCCGACGACCCGCTGCTGGCCGACCCCGCGCTGATCCGGGTGCTGGAGGACACGCATGCCGCGCTCGGCTTCCACACCGGCATGACCCACACCGAGGTCTTCCTGACCGAGACGGGCCCCCGGGTCGTCGAGCTGAACGGCCGGCTCGGCGGCGACTTCATCCCCTACCTGGGCGGACGCATCACGGGCATCGACGCCGGGCTCGCCGCCGCGGCCATCGCGGTCGGCCGGACGCCCGCGGTCGAGCGCACCCGGACCGGCGTCGCCGCGGTCGAGTTCGCCTACCCGGAGGTCGCCACGGTGTTCGGCGCGCTCCACGTGGACGAGTCGCTGCTGCACCCGGCCACCGACAAGGTCGTCCCCATCGCGCAGCCCGGCGAGCTGGTCGAGCGCGCCGAGGACGGGTACATGTGGGCGCGCTACGCCGCGACGCTTGTCATCGGCGACAGCGAGGAGGAGTGCCGCGCGGCGCTGGACGCGGCGGCCAAGGCGACCACGCTCGAACCCGCTCCGCCGGGCACCGAGTCCGTCCCGGCCGGGCCCGCGATGTCCGGCCCGCCGTCCGAGCCGACGCCCATGGCGTCCTGGCGCCGCGCCGCGCCCGCCGGCCCCGCCGCCGCCGCGAGTGACGACCCGGCGCCGGCCGGTTCGGGTGACGCCGCGGGGAGGGCGGGGTGAGCTCGGACGCCGGACGCCCGGCGGGCGTCTGGGAGACCTGGCGGGAGGCGCCGGTCCCGGTCCGCGCGGTCATCGCCGGGCTGCTCGTCAACCGGCTCGGCACGTTCGTGCAGGTCTTCCTCGTCCTGTACCTGACCCACCGGGGCTTCTCGACGACCGACGCCGGGATCGGGCTCGGCGTGTACGGCGCCGGGACGGTGCTCGGGCTGCTGGTCGGCGGCGGCCTCACCGACCGGATCGGCAGCCGCTGGACGATCGTCGTCTCGATGGCCGGCTCGGCCGTGCTCACCCTGGCCGTCCTGTACGCGCCGCAGTTCTGGACGATCCTGGTGGCGCTCGCGCTGCTCGGCGCGGTCGCCCAGGTGTACCGGCCGGCGTCGGCGAACCTGCTCGCCGAGATGGTGCCGGACGAGCGGCAGGTCATGGTGTTCGCGATGCTGCGGCTCGCGCAGAACGTCGGGGCGACGGCCGCCCCGCTGTTCGGCTCGCTGCTGCTCGCCGCGTCCTACTCGCTGCTGTTCTGGGGCGAGGCCGTCGCGGCCCTGGTCTACGCGGTGATCGCCTACCTGACGCTGCCCGGCGGACGCTCGTCCGCGGCCGAGGACGCCGCCGGCTCGGACACCGCCGACGGGGACACCGCCCGGCCGGGGAGCGCGCGGGAGCCGTCCGGCGGGTACCTGGCCGTCCTCGGCGACGGCCGCTACCTGCTGTTCCTGCTCGCCTTCCTGCTGAACTCGCTGATCTACGTGCAGTACCTCGCGGTGCTGCCGCTCGCGGTCAAGGCCGCCGGGCACCCGACCGTCGTGTACGGCTCGCTCGTCGCGCTGAACGGCTTCATCGTCATCGCCTGCGAGCTGCCGCTGACGAAGAAGACGCAGAACTGGCCCGCCCGCGCGGTCGGCGTCGCCGGGCTCGCGCTGCTCGCGGGCGGCCTCGCCCTGTACTGGGTGCCGCTCGGCGTCGCCGCGCTCGTCCTCGCCACGGTGGTGTGGTCGCTCGGCGAGATCGTCGGGGGCCCGACCATGTTCGCCTACCCGGCCAAGGCCGCCCCGGACGGCCTGCGCGGCCGCTACCTCGGCTCCGCGCACGCCATGTTCGGGCTCGGCGCGGCGCTCGGGCCGGTGGCCGGCGTCGAGCTGTGGCACGCCGTCGGACGGCCCGTCTGGCTGTGGTGCGGAGCGGTCGGACTGGTCGCCGTGCTCGCCGCCCGCGCCGGAATGGTCGAAAAATCAACGACCTCGGAGCCGGCCGGGGATAAACCTCCACCGGACCATTCAAGAAAAGAAAACGCCGCTGTCGTGCATACGGTCGGTGACGCTCCGGTCGCGGCGGAGGACAATGTATAGGGAAATGCGTGTCCGCGGCGCAGGCGACCGAAATCCGTGTCATATGGAAGGTATGGCAACCCCATCGCACGAAGTGGCCGAGGCGCCTCCGGGCGCCAAGGCCGGGACGCCGGGCTCCGGCGTTCCGCGCGAATGCCGGGTCGAAATGTTCGCGGCCCGGCCGACCGGCCCGCCCGACGGCGCTTCGGCACGCCACGACCTGGCGCTGCTGGACGAGGGCGTCCGGGTCCGGCTCCTCTACCCGCACTCCATCCGCACCGATCCCGCCTTCCTCGGCTACGCCCGCATGCTCGGCGAGGCCGGCGGAGAGATCCGCACCGTCGACCGGCTGCCCGCCCCGGTCGCCGTCCTCGACCGGTCCGTCGCCCTGCTGCCGGTGGGTCCGCCGGGCGCGGCGCCGGTCGAGATCACCGCCGCGCCCGTGGTGGACCAGCTGCTGTGGACGCTGGCCTACACCTGGGACCACGGGTGGCGCTGCCCCTGCGACAGCGAACCCGAGGAACTGCGCAGCGCGATCCTGATGATGCTCGCCAACGGCGACAAGGACGAGACGATCGCCCGCCGGCTCGGCATGTCGGTCCGCACCTGCCGCCGGCACGTGGCGACCATCATGGCCGAGCTCAACGCCGCCAGCCGCTTCCAGGCGGGCCTGCTCGCCGCCCGGGGCGGCCTGCTCGGAACCCCGCCGCGGCCCTGACCGCGCGCCGGGGCCGCCGGCTCTCCTCCGGCGGCCCCGGCCTCGCGGGCGGCGGGACCGTCCCCGCCCTCGGCCCCGCCGCCCGCCCCACGTCCCCGCCCTCGGCCCCGCCGCCCGCCCCGCGCGCCCCCGTGTCCCGACTTCCGTGCCGAAGGCCGGATGGAGTACCGCGTATCGGTACGATCTGCTCGGTCGGTTTCCGGAGACTGGAGGCGGAGTGCCGGACACGACGGCGCCGCCGCCCGGCGACACGGAGGCGGTGGGCCCCTACCGGCTGGAGCGGCGGCTCGGCACGGGCGGGCAGGGAACGGTCCACGCCGCGCGCGGCCCGGACGGGCGCCGGGTGGCGCTGAAGCTGCTGCATCCGCACCTGGTCGCCGACGAGCGCGCGCGCAGCCGGTTCCTCGGCGAGGTCGAGATCGCCAAGCGGGTCGCGCCGTTCTGCACGGCCCCGGTGCTGGACAGCGGCATCGACGGTGACCGCCCCTACATCGTCAGCGAGTTCGTGGACGGGCCGTCCCTGCACGCGTCCGTCCGGACCAGCGGCCCGCGCTCCGGCGCCGCGCTGCATCGCCTCGCGGTCAACACCGCGTCCGCGCTCGCCGCGATCCACGAGGCCGGGGTCGTGCACCGCGACTTCAAGCCCGGCAACGTCCTGCTCGGCCCGGACGGCCCGGTCGTGATCGACTTCGGCATCGCCCGCGCGCTGGACCTCAGCCAGTCGCTCACCACGAGCCAGGCGGTCGGCAGCCCGGCCTACATGGCCCCCGAGCAGATCGCGAACGGCGAGGTCGGCCCCGCCGCCGACCTGTTCGCGTGGGCCGCCACCCTCGTCTACGCCGCCACCGGACGGCGCGCCTTCAGCGGCGGCTCGATCCCGGGCGTCATGCACGCGATCCTGAACGACGAGCCCGACCTGCCGGACCTGGACCCGCCGCTCCGCGACATCGTCCGCGCCTGCTTCGCCAAGGACCCGGCCGTCCGTCCCACGGCCGTGGCCGTGCTGGAGTCCCTTCGCGGGCCGTCCCGCACCGCGGTGGCCTCCACCCTCCCGGACGACCCGTCCGCCCCCTCCCGGACCACCGCAGACGCGCCCGCGGGCGAGACCGCCGCGGACTCGGCCGAGACCGCCGCGCCCGCGGTCGAGACCGCGGCGGACTTGCGCGAGACCGCCGCCGACGCGGACGAGCGTGCCGCCGGCCTTCCGGCTGGGGGCGTCGCGAGCACGAAGGCGTCCTCTCGCTCGCGTCGCCGAGGCGTCCTGCTGGCGGCTGCCGTGGCTCTGCTGGTCCTCCTGGCCTCGGGGGCGGCGTACATGGCCGGAACGTCCGGGAGCAGTCCGCGCTCCGGAGACGACAAGGCCGCCGGCGCGTCCGGGCCCGCGCCCGGTTCCGGGGGTGCGTCGCCTACCGCGGGCGGGACGACCCCGGCCTCCACTCCCAAGCCGTCGGCCAACGGGAAGAAGACTCCGTCCAGCGGACCGACCCCGGGGGGAACTCCGTCGCGCCCTGCCAACCCACCGGCCGGGGGCCCGTCCCGGCCGTCCGGCAAAACCAACCCTCCGGCGAAGAACGGTGGCGCGACGCCCCCGCACAAGAGCGGGCCGAGAACCCTCGGAACCGTGTCCATGAACGATATGAACAACTACTGCTCGGCCCAGGGGTACGCCAACGCGATGAAGCAGGGCGACGCCTACTACTGCGTCATTCCGGGTGCCCAGCCGACCAGCTGGGACAAGGTCTGCCGGTGGCGCTACTCAAGCCGTTCCGGCGTCTACGCCGACGGCACGACCTGCAAATCAGCCGCCTGAACGAGGCGAATGGGGAACGCCCCCACGACACCGTCGTTGGGGCGTTTTCTACGGCCTTTCTCAGTAGCGGCTGGAGATGGTCACGTTGTTGAAGCCGGTGGTGGCGTAGAGGCTGACGTAGTTGTATCCGCCGCCGCGCAGACCGGTGATGGTGAGGGATTCGGAGTTGCCCGAGTTGGTGGACCGGACGGTGTAAGCGCCCGTCGTGGCCCAGGTGTTCGGGTTGAAGTAGAGGTCGGCGTTCCCGGTGCCTCCGGACGTGGTGACGGTCAGGCTGCTCGTCCCGGCCGGCACGTAGAGGTAGAAGTAGGCGTAGTTCCCGGCCGTGGCGGAGACCCCGGTGCGGCTGCAGTCCTGCCCGAGGGTGCGGGTGTCGGTCCCGTCGCAGGTCGTGCCGCCTCCGGGCGGATTGCCGCCGCCGGAGAGGGAGTCCAGCCAGGTGTTGAACTCGCCGTCGTACTTCAGGGACTTGGTGAAGGTGTAGGCGGCGTCGTAGTTTCCGGCGCGGTAGTACCCGAGCAGTTTCGTGACGTCCGCGGGGTGCTTCTCGAACATGAACCGGACGGCCAGGTAGCCCCAGTGGTAGGTGCGGTTCACATTGGTGTTGTCATAGGTCGTGTCGAACAGCGTGCTCAGCGAGTAGGTGTGGTTCGGGGCCTCGTTGAGCGCGTCGGTGTAGGCGAGGTTCCGGTACGAGTAGGAGACGTACTCGGCCACGCCCTCGACCCACCAGATGTCGGGCCGGACGGTCGAGGCGTCGAAGTCGCCGTACTGGTCGTAGCGGCCGTCGAGGTAGTGCGTGTACTCGTGGTTGAGGTTCCAGATGCGGGCGGCGAAGCCGTTGTCGTCGGTCCGCTGGTAGGCGATGAAACGCGGGGTGTTCGTCGTGGACGACGGGTCGCCCTCCAGGTACATGCCGCCGTTGTTGGTGTCGATTCCGAAGATGACGCCGGCGTAGGTCTGGTAGTCCTCCGGTGAGTGGAAGACCACGACCTCCATGTTGGAGTTGTAGTCGTTCGCGACCGGCTTCCCGCCGTCCTTCGTGAGGTTGTGGAAGTAGGCGTTCTGGTTGAGCATGCTCGTGCACGCCGCGTTCGCCTCGGTCGAGGTGAGGGCCTGCGCGACGATGTGCAGGACGTTGGCGCTGCAGGTGTAGTTCTGCGTGAGCACCGCCTGCCGGACCCGGTTGGACAGGTCGCACGTGCCGTAGGACGAGCAGTTCGCCTCGTCATAGGCGTTCGCGACGTCCGCGACCCGCACCCACAGCGACGCCGTGGTGCCGGTGATGGAGCTGCTGTCCAGCAGGCTCTTGATGAGCGGCCGCACCTTGCTCTGCAGTCCCGCGTACTGGACGAACCGTGCGGTCTCGCCGCCCGCGTTGGAGACCAGGAACGCCGAGCCGGTGCCGAGCAGGTTCATGTGGTTGCGGACGAAGTTGTAGGTCGTGTCCACGATGCTCGGGTCGGCCTGTACGGCCGCCGGGTATCCCGCGACCCACTGGCCCCGGAAGAGCACGGTGAACACGTTGTTCACCGCGTTCCGCATGTCCCAGGACGCGTCGTACGCGCTGTTGTAGGCGTTGAGCAGGCGCTTCACGACGTACAGGTAGCGGGCGTTCTCCGACGCGCTGTCGATCAGGATGACCGCCTCGCCGAGGATCTCGCCGTTGGCGTCGCTCACCGTGCTCGACGCGGGGTTGGCGTAGAAGGCGTCCAGCGCGCCCTCGGTGGCCGTGGCCAGCGTCTTGGTGTACTGGCCGACCGTGCCGGGGTTGTAGTACTGCACGTAGTAGCCGGCCCGCAGGAACAGGACGAGCTGCTCGGTGCTCGTCGAGTTCGTCCCGTTGTAGGACGCGGCGTTGGTGCGCAGCGCGTTCGCGATGGTGACCATCTGCGCCTCGCGGAAGGCGCCGTACTGGTCCTGCCCGGTGAGCGTGAACAGCGAGTTGACGCACTGGACCGACGCCGCCTTGACGGCGTTGACCAGCGCGGTCCCGGTGTTCCCGGTGAAGTCGGAGACCGCGCAGGCGGCCGCCGGGGCGGCGGACGGCTTGAGCAGCCTCTTCGGGGCCTTGGCGGTGGGCGGCGTGACGGGGGCGCGGAGCTTGGCGCCCTTCCTCACGTTCACCTCGTCGGGCTTGACGAGCCTGGTGGCGCCGGAGACCTCGCGGTCGTGCCGGGCGGGGGGCGGGGGAGTGCCGCGCGGCGCGGCGAGGGCGGGGGCGCCCGCGCCTCCGGCCGCGAGGGCGACGGTGACCAGGAGGGTGGTCACCCATCGGCGTGGGGACATGGCCAGCTTCTCCTCTGAACGGGGGGAGTGGAGAGTGGGAACGAGACCGGCCGGTCTGTGCGGACGGCTGTAAAATGTCACATGCGACATGTCCTAACAAGGCCCAATTCACGGTCCGTTTACGGACATGTGCTATCGGCACTCCCCGTGACCACCCCGGCGCGCCGCGCCATCGCGTCATGACGCGTTCCGCCGAACACTCCGGGGACGCCCGAAGAGAGGCCCCCGTCAATGGCGAATCTCGCCGAAAAGCGCTCACTTTTTGACGGGGACAGTAATTAGGGACGCGAGGTATAAGAGAGGGGATCAAACCCCCCTTTTCAGGAGTGCCCCATGCGCGTCCCCCGCCTGCTCGCGTTCTCCGCGACGACCGCCGCCGTTCTCGCCGGAACCCTCCTCGCCGCCGGCACGGCGGAGGCGGCGGGCGAGCGCTACGTCGCGCTCGGCGACTCCTACTCGGCCGGCGTCGGCGCCGGCTCCTACGACTCCGGCAGCGGGTCGTGCTCGCGCAGCACCAAGGCGTACCCGCAGCTCTGGGCCAACGCCAACGCCCCCTCGTCCTTCAGCTTCGTCGCGTGCTCGGGCGCGACGACCGACACCGTGACGAGCGGCCAACTCGGCGCCCTGAACTCCACCACGACCCTCGCCAGCATCACCGTCGGCGGCAACGACGCCGGGTTCGCCAGCGTCATGCAGACCTGCGTGCTGAGCTCCGACTCGAGCTGCCTGACAGCGGTCAACAACGCCAAGACCTACGCGCAGAACACGCTGCCCGGAAAGCTGAACACGCTCTACGCGGCGATGCGCTCGAAGGCCCCGAGCGCGAAATTCGTCGTCCTCGGATACCCGCACCTCTATTACCAGAACAGCGGAATCTGCATTGGCCTGAGCAACACCAAGCGGACCGCGCTGAACTCCGCCGCCGACGCCCTGGACTCCACGATCTCGGCCGCCGCGTCCCGCGCGTCCTTCACGTTCTCCGACGTCAGGCCGATCTTCAACAGCCACGAGCTCTGCTCGGGCGACAACTGGCTGAACTCGGTGACCATTCCGATCGGCAATTCCTACCACCCGACCGCGCTGGGCCAGTCCAGCGGCTACCTGCCCGGCTTCAAGAACGGGCTCTCGCTCGCCCTCAACCGCTGACACCCGATTTCCGGGTGCGCGACAAGGTGCTGACCTGACGTCCGGAATTGGCGTCCGGCTCCCGGCACGGCTCGTGAACGGCTCGCGGAGCGGTCCGCGAGCGCCCGCCCCGCCTGTTTTTCCGTAGGCCTCCCGCGTCCCCGGGAGGCCTACGGCCGTTCCGGGACGCCCTGACGAAAGTCGGGGGCGGCCGGTGCCGATCGTCCGATCCGCCGGGGCGGGCCCGGTTCCTAGCGTGGTCGGCATGATCACGATGCGGGACCTGACCAAGCGGTTCGGGGAGCGGACGGCGGTCGACGGCCTCACGCTGGACATCGCGTCCGGCAAGGTCACCGGCTTCCTCGGCCCCAACGGCGCCGGGAAGTCCACGACCATGCGGATGGTGCTCGGGCTCGACCGGCCGAGCGCGGGCACGGCGCTGGTGAACGGCCGCCCCTACACCGACCTGCGGCATCCGCTGCGGGAGGTGGGCGCGCTCCTGGACGCCAAGGCCGTGCACCCCGGGCGGTCCGTCCGGGCGCACCTGCTGGCGGCGGCGCGCAGCAACGGCCTCCCCGGGCGGCGCGTGGACGAGGTGCTGGGGCTCGTCGGCCTGGAGTCCGTGGCCCGCCGCCGCGCCGGGACGCTCTCCCTC
>NZ_JBFAOF010000231.1:0-8972 GCF_040675125.1 Spirillospora sp. NPDC049652
CGGGGGACCGGGGAGGCGGCGGGGACGCCGGGGGCGCCCCCGCCCGGTCACGGCCGGGTCGCGGGGCTCTGGATCTTGGCGGTGTCGCGCTCGACCAGCGGGCCGACGACGTCGTCGATGCGCTTGAGGACGTCGGCGTCCAGCTTCACCCCGGCGGCCTTCACGTTGTCCCTGACCTGTTCGGGCCGGGACGCGCCGACGATCGCCGACGAGACGTTCGGGTTCTGCAGGGTCCAGGCGATGGCGAGCTGGGCCATGCTGAGGCCCAGCTCCTCCGCGATCGGCCGGAGCTCCTGGACGCGCCGCAGCACCTCGTCCCGCATGAACCCGGCGATCATGTCCGCGCCCCGGCCCTCGCGGTCGGTGGCGCGGGAGCCCGCGGGCGGCTCCTGGCCGGGGAGGTACTTGCCGGTCAGCACGCCCTGCGCGATGGGCGACCAGACGATCTGCCCGATGCCCTCGCGCTCGCACAGCGGGACGACCTCGGGCTCGATGACCCGCCACAGCATGTTGTACTGCGGCTGGTTCGACACGATCCGGTCGAAGCCCATCTCGTCGGCGATCTTCAGAGCGCGCTCGATCTCCTCCGGACGCCACTCCGACACGCCGACGTAGAGCACCTTGCCCTGCCGGACCAGGTCGTCGAAGGCGCGCAGGGTCTCCTCGAGCGGCGTCTCGTGGTCGAACCGGTGGGCCTGGTAGAGGTCCACGTAGTCGGTCTGCAGCCGCCGCAGCGAGGCGTGGACCGACTCGAAGACGTGCTTGCGCGACAGGCCGCGGTCGTTCTGGCCGGGACCGGTCGGCCAGTAGACCTTGGTGAAGATCTCCAGGCTCTCGCGGCGCTGCCCCTTCAGGGCGCGTCCGAGCACCTCCTCGGCCCGCGTCCCGGCGTACACGTCGGCGGTGTCGAAGGTGGTCACGCCCTCGTCGAGGGCCGCCGCCACGCAGGCGCGCGCGGCGTCCTCCTCGACCTGCGAGCCGTGGGTGAGCCAGTTGCCGTACGAGATTTCGCTGATCTTCAGGCCGCTGCGGCCGAGGTGTCGGAATTCCATGATCCGACCCTACGACGCGTCCGGACCCCGGTCGGCGGGGCGTGTTCCCGCCATCTCCCCGCCCTGGTCCGGCCCGCGCTGGCCTGGCCCGCGCCGGGGCGGCGGCCCCGGGTCATCGCGGCCCGGTATCAGCTCTTGGGCATCCAGGAGGTGTCGCCGATCTCGTGCTGCGGGCGGGGCTGGCGGAGCCGGCGGACCTGCATCGCGCGCATCCCCACGTAGACGCCGAGGCCCTTGCGGTCCTCGTCCGGGAAGTGCTCGGCGGCGAGCTTGTTCATGCCGCGCGCCAGCAGGAGGCCCTCGACGAACACCACGAGCAGCACCAGCGGCGGGACGAACAGCATCGCCAGCCGGACGGCCGGGATCGGCACGAAGTTCAGCACCAGCAGCGCCAGCAGCGCGTACATGAGGTAGGAGCTGACGGTGCGGCGCGAGTCGACGTAGTTGCGGGCCATCCGGCGGACCGGGCCCCTGTCGCGCTTGAGCAGGTGCCGCTCCTCGCCCCGCGCCATGCCCTCACGGGCCTGGGCGCGCTCGGCGGCCTGCTTCTCCCGCAGCCTCTTGTAGGCCTCCTTGCGGTTCTGCGGCGCCGTGATGGGCTGACGCCTCCGCTTCTCGGCGTCCTTGCGCTTGGGCGTGGGGCGGCCCTTGCCCCCGGGCTTGACCGCTACAGGGGAAGGAGCCTCGGGGGCTTCCTGGGTACGACGTCGGAACACGGAACTCAGCCTACCGGCTGCGAACATCGTGGCTGCCTCGCGCGTTAACGCGTAGGGTGATAAGAACCCCAGCAGTGGTCATTGAGCCCAGTATTGACTGGGTCAGCCAGCACGAAGGGACCGGCGCCGCGCGATGAGCGTGATGAAGCGAATGTCGATGATCTTCAAGTCCAAGGCGAACAAAGCCCTGGACAAGATGGAGGATCCTCGGGAGACCCTGGACTACTCCTACCAGCGTCAGCTGGAGATGCTGCAGAAGGTCCGGCGGGGCGTGGCGGACGTCGCGACCTCGCGCAAGCGCCTGGAACTCCAGATCAACCAGCTGGAGCAGCAGCAGAACAAGCTGACCGACCAGGGCCGCAAGGCCCTCCAGGTCGGCCGCGAGGACCTGGCCCGCGAGGCGCTGACGCGCCGCTCCGGCCTGGACTCGCAGCTCAACGACCTGCGGGCGCAGTACCAGCAGCTCCAGGGCGAGGAGGAGAAGCTCACCCTCGCCTCGCAGCGGCTGCAGGCGAAGGTCGACTCCTTCCGCACCCGCAAGGAGACGATCAAGGCCACCTACACGGCGGCCGAGGCGCAGACCAAGATCAACGAGGCGTTCTCCGGCATCTCCGAGGAGATGGGCGACGTCGGCCTCGCGATCCAGCGCGCCGAGGAGAAGACCGAGAACATGAAGGCGCGCGCCGGCGCGATCGACGAGCTGCTGGCCTCCGGCGCCCTCGAGGACTTCTCCGGTCCGCGCGACGACATCCAGGCCGAGCTCGACCGCATGGGCTCCGGCCCGGGCGTCGACGCCGAGCTGGAGGCGCTGAAGGCCGAGCTCGGCCAGGGCACCCCGCAGAAGGAGCTCAACCCCGGCCAGGGCGCCCCGGCGCACCAGCCGAACCAGCAGGCCGCTCCCCAGGCCGCGCCGCACGGCCAGCCGCAGGGCCAGGGCCAGTGGCCGCAGCAGCCGGGAGGCCACCAGTGATCGTCCGCATCATGGGCGAGGGCCAGCTCGACGTCGCCGCCGAGGACCTGGTCGTGCTGAACGCCCTCGACGACGCGCTCGAGTCGGCCATCGAGTCGGGCAGCGAGGACGAGTTCCGCAAGGCCCTGCACGGGCTGCTGGAGAACGTCCGCAAGGTCGGCCGGGCGCTGCCGGCCGACAGTCTGGAGCCGTCGGAGCTGATCCTGCCGCCGGCGGACGCCAGCATCGACGAGGTGAGCGCCATGCTCGGCGACGAGGGGCTCATCCCGGACTAGCGCGGCGTCCGGTCCCGGCACGAACGCCGGGGCCCGGACGTTGTACCGGTGGGTAGCACGTACCGGTGAGCACCACAGGGGGACGGGAGAAGAGGAAGATGGCCCGCACGCGTTACGCCTCCGACCGGGGGCTGACGTCGCGCATGCTCGTGACGATGTTCCTGCTGGGGCTGGTCTACGTCGCGTTCGTGACGGCGTTCTTC
Organism: Spirillospora sp. NPDC049652; assembly: GCF_040675125.1. NCBI lineage: Bacteria > Bacillati > Actinomycetota > Actinomycetes > Streptosporangiales > Thermomonosporaceae > Spirillospora > Spirillospora sp. NPDC049652. The sequence continues at coordinate 3,217 of NZ_JBFAOF010000231.1, forward strand.
GTGATCTCTCCGAAGCTGGGCGTGATCGGCCTGGTCGCCGCCCTGGTCTTCCTGTTCGTCCAGTACTTCTTCTCCGACAAGATCACCAAGTTCGCGATGCACGCTCGCGAGGTCTCCCCGGAGGAGGCCCCCGAGCTGCACGGCGTGGTCGACCGCATCTGCGCGATGTCCGACGCGCCCAAGCCGCGGGTCGCGATCGCCGACACCGACGTGCCGAACGCCTTCGCCACCGGCCGCAACCAGAAGAACGCGGTCGTGTGCGTCACCACCGGCCTGCTGCGCCGGCTCGACCCGGTGGAGCTCGAGGGCGTCCTCGCCCACGAGATGGCGCACGTCGCGCACCGGGACGTGGCGGTCATGACGATCGCCTCCTTCCTCGGCATCTGCGCCGGGCTGCTCACCCGGATCGGGCTGGAGTTCGGCCTGTGGGGCGGCTTCAACCGGCGCAACAACGACAACAACGCCGCGGTGATGCTGATGGCCGTGGTCGCGGTCAGCGCCGTCGCCTACGCGATCAGCTTCCTGCTCACCCGCGCGCTGTCGCGGTACCGGGAGCTGTCGGCCGACCGCGCCGCCGCGCTGCTGACCGGCCGCCCGTCCGCCCTGGCCAGCGCGCTCACCAAGGTCACCGGCGAGATCGCCCGGATCCCGACCAACGACCTGCGCGCGGCCCAGCCGTTCAACGCCTTCTTCTTCACCCCGGCGTTCGGCAAGGGCTTCAGCGTCTCGCAGCTGTTCTCCACGCACCCGACGCTGGACAAGCGGCTCGAGCAGCTCAACAAGATCTCCGGCGAGCTCAGCAGGGGAGTGTGATGGGGTTCCTGGACGCCCTGCTCGGCCGGTCCAAGCCGGTCAAGCCCGATCTCGACGCGCTGTTCGGCCTCAGCAACGCCGCGGTCACCCTGGAGGCCGCGGCGGGGTTCACCCCCACCGGGCTCGGCTCGGTGTGCTTCCGGGCCGCCGAGGGCGGCGCGTTCGCCCAGCTCCAGAAGGACGCGGTCGAGCTGCTGAACTCCGGCGACACGCCGCAGGTCGAGATCAGCCAGGACTCCTTCGGCTACACCTGGCTGCTGTCCCGGCACAGCCCGGACGACGTGCCGGGCCTCGTCACCGACCTGCACGCGGTCAACTCCACGCTGGAGGCGGGCGGTTTCGGCCCGCACCTGCTGTGCTCCCTGGTCGGCTTCAAGGGCCCGGACGGGCAGCGCCTCGCGCTGGTCTACCTGTACAAGCGCGGCACCTTCTACCCGTTCGCCCCGCTGGCCGGCAACCGCCGCGACAACGCCCTGGAGATCCAGACGCGCGGCGCGGTCGGCGCCGACCTGAAGTTCGAGGACGACCTCGGCCGCTGGTTCCCGGTCTGGGGAGCCCCCGGCCTCTGACCCGGCCGCCCCGGCCCGCCCGGCCCACTCCCGACCTCGGGCCCCGTCTCCGATCCGCGCCTCCCGGAGGACGCCATGTGGACGCACGAGCGGTACTGCGACGCGACCGGGCAGGAGGCCGCCGCCTTCGCGGAGGCGCTGCGAGATGCCGATCCGGACGCGCCGGTGCCGACCTGCCCCGGCTGGACGGTCCGTGACCTGGCGCACCACCTGGGCATGACGCAGCGCTGGGCGGAGATGCTGGTCCGCACGCTCGCGCCCGGCCGCCTCCCGAAGAGCCAAGCCGGGAAGCCGCCCGAAAGCGACGCGGACCTGGCGTCCTGGTTCGCCGAGGGCGGCGCGGCGCTGGTCGCGACGCTGCGCGCCGCCGACCCGGACGCCGGGATGTGGTCGTGGGCCGGTGACCAGCACGCGCGGTTCTGGTCGCGGCGGATGCTCTTCGAGACCGCGGTGCACCGCGCCGACCTGTTCCTCGCCCTGGGCCGGGGCTTCGCACTGTCCGGCGAGACCGCCGCCGACGGCGTGGACGAGTTCCTCGCGAACCTGCCGTACACCACGCCGTTCGCCCCGAAGGTCGGTCAACTGCGCGGGGACGGCCAGACGCTCGCGTTCACCGCCGCCGACACCGGCGACCGCTGGACGGTCGCCCTGGAGAAGGACCGCTTCGGGTGGCGGCGTGCCAGCGCCGCCGACGACGTCCACGCCGACGCGGCGCTGCGGGCCTCCACCGCGTCCGACCTGTACCTCTTCTTCTGGGGGCGGCTCGGGGTCGACCGGCCCGGGATCTCCGCCGCGGGTGACGGGGAACTGCTGGCCCGCTGGGTGGAGAACTCCGCGATCTGAGCCTCCCGAACCGCTCAGGGCGGCCACCTGTGCCGTCCCCCGATCAGGGGCGCGGCCGGTGACCGCCCGGAGCGGCGAACCACGGCGGAGGGGTTAGGGGAGGGCCAGCATCTGGTCGAGGGCGAGGCGGGCGTAGTGGGCGGTGTCCGGGTCGACCTCGATCCGGTTGACGACCTCGCCGCGCGCCAGGGACTCCAGCGACCAGACCAGGTGCGGCAGGTCGATGCGGTTCATGGTCGAGCAGAAGCAGACCGTCTTGTCGAGGAACATGACGTTCTTGTCCGGGTGCGCGTTCGCCAGCCGCCGGACCAGGTTCAGCTCCGTGCCGACCGCCCAGGACGACCCGGCCGGGGCGTTCTCGATCGTCCGGATGATGTACTCGGTGGAGCCGATCTGGTCGGCGTTGGTGACGACCTCGTGCTTGCACTCGGGGTGGACGAGCACGTTCACGCCGGGCACGCGCCGCCGGACGTCCTCCACCGAGTCGAGGCTGAACCGGCCGTGCACCGAGCAGTGCCCGCGCCAGAGGATCATCCGCGCGTCCCGGAGCTGCCGACCGCTCAGGCCGCCTTCGCGACGGTGCGGGCTGTAGACGACGCAGTCGTCCAGCGAGAGCCCCATCTCCAGGACGGCCGTGTTGCGCCCCAGGTGCTGGTCGGGCAGGAACAGCACCTTCGAGCCCTTGCTGTAGGCCCAGTCCAGCGCGCGCTTGGCGTTGGACGAGGTGCAGACCACGCCGCCGTGCCGGCCGACGAACGCCTTGATGTCGGCGGAGGAGTTCATGTAGGTCACCGGCACGACGTCCTCCGCGATCCCGGCGTCCTCCAGCACCTCCCAGCACTCCTCGACCTGGTCGAAGGTGGCCATGTCGGCCATGGAGCAGCCCGCCGCCAGGTCCGGCAGGACCACCTGCTGGTGGGCGGCGGTGAGGATGTCGGCGGACTCGGCCATGAAGTGGACGCCGCAGAACACCACGTAGGGGGCGTCCGGACGGGCCGCGGCCTGCTGGGCGAGCTTGAACGAGTCGCCGGTCACGTCCGCGAACTCGATCACCTCGTCCCGCTGGTAGTGGTGGCCCAGCACGAACACCTCGCCGCCGAGGGCGGCCTTGGCGGCGCGGGCGCGCTCCACCAGCTCCGGGTCGGACGCGGGCGGCAGCTCGCCGGGACAGTCGACCCCGCGCTCGCTGGCGGGGTCGGAACCCGTGCCGAGCAGCAGCAACGGAAGATCGCGTACGGGGGTGGTCACGGGATGCTCCCTCCTGCGACGGCCCTTATCGTCGCTTTGACGACTAATCCTCGCACATCCGCGCCGCGCCGCACCCGGGGTGTGAGCGAGGTCTCCTCGTGAAAGACTGGCGGGAGATGGAATGGGCATAGGCCGGGGTACGTTGTTCTCACAACAGGAGTCCGCGGAAACCGCGAGCGGTACCGCGGGCCGTCCTCCAGGAACTGTGAAGTAACGTCGCCTCGGCGGCGCTGTAGACCCGGGAGCACACCACATGACGGTTTCGGGCGAGACCACGCAGGAGACCACGCAGCAGGGCGTCGTGCTGACCGACGCCGCGGCCGAGAAGGCGAAGGGCCTGCTGGAGCAGGAGGGGCGCGACGACCTGGCCCTCCGCGTCGCGGTCCAGCCGGGCGGCTGCTCGGGCCTGATCTACCAGCTGTTCTTCGACGAGCGCGAGATGGACGGCGACGTCGTCCAGGACTTCGAGGGCCTGTCGGTCCGCGTCGACCGGATGAGCGCCCCGTACCTGACCGGCGCCACCATCGACTTCGTCGACAGCATCGAGAAGCAGGGCTTCACGATCGACAACCCCAACGCCTCGGGCTCCTGCGCCTGCGGCGACTCGTTCAACTAGGAACGGGCCCCGAAAGGCCGGTGCGGATCCACGCGCCGGCCTTTTCGCATGCCCGCGAGGCTTCCGCCGCGCGGAACACTCCGCTCCTCGCCCGCCGGGACTGCGGGGCCGGGGGGCGGCGGTGCCGGCGGGGCGGCGGGGACGGCGGGGCGTCCAAGTGGCCCCTGTAGGACTCCCCGCGTCCGTTGCGCGGGCCACGGCTCCGGGAAGTAGCCTCTTGGGGTTGTCCTACAGCCGGTGACAAGCCGGACGCCACACCACGAGGAGAGCGACGCCGTGCGCATCGCCGTAACCGGATCCATCGCGACCGACCATCTGATGACCTTCCCGGGTCGCTTCACCGACCAGCTGATGCCCGACCAGCTCGACCGGGTGTCGCTGTCGTTCCTGGTGGACGAGCTGGAGATCCGCCGCGGCGGCGTCGCGGCCAACATCTGCTTCGGGATGGGCAGCCTCGGCCTGACGTCCTACCTGGTCGGCTCGGTGGGCGACGACTTCGCCGACTACCGGTCGTGGCTGGAGCGGCACGGCGTTGACTGCGACTCGGTGCACATCTCCGAGCTGCACCACACCGCGCGCTTCCTGTGCACCACCGACCAGGACCAGAACCAGATCGCCAGCTTCTACACCGGCGCGATGAGCGAGGCCCGCGAGATCGAGCTGCGGCCGGTCGCCGACCGCGTCGGCGGGCTGGACCTGGTCCTGGTCAGCCCGAACGACCCGCAGGCCATGCTCCGGCACAGCGACGAGTGCCGCACCCGGGGCATCCCGTTCGCCGCCGACCCGTCCCAGCAGCTCGCGCGGATGGACGGGATCGACGTCCGCCGCCTCCTCGACGGCGCCGCGTACCTGTTCACCAACGAGTACGAGAAGGCCCTCTGCGAGGAGAAGACCGGCTGGTCCGACGCCGAGATCCTGGAGCGGGTCGGCGTCCGGATCACCACCCTCGGCGCCAAGGGCACCGTGATCGACCGCGCGGGCGAGCAGGGGCTGCACGTCCCCGGCGTCGTCGTGGACAAGGTCGTCGACCCGACCGGCGGCGGCGACGCCTTCCGCGCCGGCTTCCTCACCGCGACGGCCTGGGGCCTGCCGCTGGAGCGCGCCGCGCAGGTCGGCAACCTGGTCGCCGCGCACGCCCTGGAGGTCCCCGGCGGCCAGGAGTACACGATCGTCAAGGAGCGCTTCCTGGCCCGCTTCGCCGGAACCTACGGCGACGAGGCCGCCGCCGAGGTCGGCGCCCACCTCGCCTGAGCGACGCCGCGACCTCAGCCGGCCGCCCGTGACCGCGGCGGCCGGCGCGAAGAACGCGTGATCTTAGCCCCGGGCGCGACGCCGAAGGCGCGCACCCGGGGCTCAGGCCGTTGAACCGGGCTTCACGCGCCCGCCCGAGCTCCAGGGGGGCGCGCACAGGGGCCGCCCTAGTAGGAGCGGCGGATGTGGAAGCCCCAGCCGCCCTGGGGGAGGGGCTCCTCCCAGACGAACTCCTGCGACTTCATCCGGCACCAGGCCGGGACGTCGGTGTGCGCGGCGGGGTCGTCGGCGAGGACGGCGACGACCTGCCCGACCGGGATCTCCCGGATCCGCTCGGCCAGCATGATGATCGGGATCGGGCACTTGCGGCCCAGCGCGTCGATCACCAGCACCGGCGGGGTGGCCCCGGGCGGTGC
>NZ_JBFAOF010000232.1:0-8952 GCF_040675125.1 Spirillospora sp. NPDC049652
CAACCACCGATAGTCCGGCGACGTCGCCGCCGGAGGCTCCTCGCCTCGGACGAGCGCGAGCAACTGCCAGTAGCGCTCCGCCTGCGCGTCGAGGGACGCCTCGATCCGCTCCAGCACCTGGTCGCGGCGGGCGCCGGCCTCGCTGCCGAGGAGTTCGTCGAGGATCCGCCCCGCCTCGACCGAGTCGGGGGCGACGCCGCGTTCGCGAGCGGGGCGGACGAGCAGTGAGACCTTCTTGGCGAAGAACGTGAAGGCGCCCGGCTGGGCACCGGGCCCCGAGCCCGCCCGGCCGCGAGCGGTGGCGTTGTGTTCCGCCATGCGGCGCATGCGACGGCGGAAGCCGGGATCGGTGACCAGTTCCGCGAGTTCGATCCATGCGTCGACCTGCGCCGGTGTCGGGTCGTCGGGAAGTTCCGGCGCGGTGCCGCGCATCCGCTCACCCAGCCGCGGATCGGTGTCGAGACCGCCGAAGACGGCGGCCGTGAAGTCCTCGATGATCGCTTTGCGCTCTTCGATGGAGAGCCTTGCCAGCTTGTTCACCAGTTCCATCTCCTCGGTGTCGGACTGCCGCTTGGCCACAGTGCTCAGCACGGCCCTGCTCAGACGGAGGGCCCGGATCCGGGCGTCCAGGGCTTCCACGTGGACGGCGGCGACGGCCGCGACGGTCGTCTCCCGCTCCAGCACCCGCCGGACGTCCTCCAGGCCGAGCCCCAACTCGCGCAGGGTGCGCACGAGCTGGAGACGGGCGACCGACCGGGCGTCATAGAGCCGGTAGCCGGCGGCGGAGCGTCCGGCCGGAGGCAGCGCCCCGACATCGGACCAGAAGCGGATGGTGCGCACCGGCGTGCCGGTGCGGTGGGAGAGCTGCCCGATGGTGAACAGCTCACGGCCTTCGTCGCTCACGTGAGGAGTGTGGACCTTCCACCCGCTGGAGACTCAAGGGCGTCCCGCCCCGGACTTCGCCGCTCACTGACGCGCCGGTGGGGGAGGAGGGCCTGCCGTGAAGGACGGGATAGGACCGCTTTCCGTCACGTTCCGCAGCCAGGAGAGCGGGGACGGTGACATCGGCTGGTTGCCTTTGGCGAAGGGACTCGGCGATGCTGCCGTCGGCTGGTGCGGGTGGAATGCGGGTTCTGCTGCTGTCCGGGCCGGACGAGGGCGGTGGGGGTGTCGAGAAGCTCGCCGAGGCGTTGGAGGCGTCCGGCGTGGGGGTGCTGCGCGCGGCGAGCGTCCGGGACGCGCTGAGCGTGGTGCGGTCGGACGCGGCGCTCGGTGCGGCGCTGGTCGGATGGGACACCACCGACACCGCGATGGACGGCCCGGCCGGTACCGGCGAGGTGCTGCGGGCGATCGGGGAGCGCTTTATCCGCCTGCCGGTGTTCCTGCTGGTCACAGGGCCGGACGTGAGCGGGCTGCCGCTGTGGGCCTACAAGCTGATCCAGGGATGCGTGTGGCCCCTGGAGGACACCCCGGCGTTCATCGCCGGCCGGATCGCCAGGGCGGTGGCCGACTACCGGGAGGCGGTGCTGCCGCCGTTCTTCCGGGCGCTGCGGCATTTCGACGCCGGCCACGAGTTCTCCTGGCACACGCCGGGACACGCGGGTGGGGTGGCGTTCCTGAAGTCACCGGCGGGCCGGGCGCTGTGGGACTTCTACGGCGAGGCGCTCTTCCGCACCGACCTGTCGATCTCGGTCGGGGAGCTCGGCTCACCGCTGGACCACACCGGGCGGATCGGCGCGGCCGAACGCAACGCGGCCAGGGTGTTCGGCTCCGAGCAGACCCTGTTCGTGATGAACGGCAACTCCGCGTCCAACCGGATCGTCGGCCACGCGACCGCGGCCGACGGGGAGACCGTGCTGGTGGACCGCAACTGCCACAAGTCGATCATGCACGCGCTGACTCTGTCGGGCGCGGTGCCCCGCTACCTGGTGCCGCAACGCAACGGGCTGGGGCTGGCCGGCCCGATCCCGCCCTCGGCACTGGCCCACGCCGGTGACGGAGGGGCTGCGGCGGTGTCGGCGGTGATCACCAATTCCACCTATGACGGGCTTTGCTACGACGCGGTCGATGTCGCCGAGCTGCTCGCGCCCCACGTGCCGCGGATCCACTTCGACGAGGCCTGGTTCGGGCACGGCGCGTTCCACCCGCTGTACGCGCGTCGCTTCGGCATGGCGGTGACGCCGGAGGTGATGGGTGACGACCTGCGGCCGACGGTCTTCGCGACCCAGTCGACGCACAAGCTGCTCGCCGCGCTGTCGCAGGCGGCGATGGTGCACATCCGGCCCGCGCCGCGCGCGCCGGTGAACCTGGCGCGCTTCAACGAGACCTACCTGATGCACGGCACCACCTCGCCCTCCTATCCGATGATCGCCTCCCTGGACGTCGCCGCCGCGATGATGGACGGCGCGTCGGGCACCTTCCTGCTCACCGAGGCCATCACCGAGGCGATCAGATTCAGGCAGACGGTGGTGTCGGTCGCCGAGCAGATCCGGCTGACCCGGGACCGGCCCGGCTGGTTCTTCGGCGTCTGGCAGCCGGACCACATCGCCACCGCGCCCGTCGCGGACCTGGTCTCCGTCCCGGCCGCCTGGAGCCTGGAGCCCGGCGCCGCCTGGCACGGATTCACCGACCTGCGGAGCGGCTACTGCATGCTCGACCCGATCAAGGTCACCATCACCTGCCCCGGTGTCACCGCCGACGGCGCCGTCCAGGAGTTCGGGATCCCGGCCCGGGTCGTCGCGGCCTACCTTGAACACCGGGGCATCGTCGTGGAGAAGACCGGCGACTACACCCTGCTGGTCCTGTTCTCCCTGGGCACCACCAAAGGCAAGTGGGGCACCCTCATCGACGCCCTGGTCGACTTCAAGGACGCCCACGACGCCGGCGCACCCGTCCAGGAGCTCATCCCCGAACTCGGCCTCACCGGCCCCCTGCCCGACCTGTGCGACGCCATGCACGCCGCTCTGCAGGCCCACGGCCTGGGCCGCCTGCTGGACCAGGTCTTCACCGACCTTCCGACGCCCGAGGTCACCCCTCGCGTCGCCCACCACATGCTCATCCACGACGACGTCGAGCAGGTCCCGCTCGACCAGGCCCACGACCGCGTCGCCGCGTCCCTGGTCGTGGTCACCCCGCCCGGCATCCCCATGCTCCTGCCGGGCGAGAACATCGGCCGCGCGGACGGCCCCGCCCTCACCTACCTCCGCGCCCTGCAGGCCATCGACCAGGCCTTCCCCGCCTTCGCCGCCGACATCCACGGCGTCCACCGCGACCAGGCCGGCGCCTACCACCTCGACTGCCTCGCCCCGACCGGCTCCGCCCCGTCACCCACAGCCGGCTGACGAGCCTGCCACCCTCATCGGCGGTGGTCCCTTCCCCGAGGTCGCCGGTGGCGCGGGCGGGCGCCGGCCGAGACGGGAGTTCAGCAGCAGGACGGCCCCGTCGTCGAGACCACCGGGAGGGGGACGCCGTTGCCGGTGCGCTCGCCGCCCTCGGGGCCTGCGGCGGCACAGCAGGCGGAGTCGTCGGCCTTGGCGAGGGTGTCGGCGTCGGCCTTCACGACGTAGACCTCCCAGGGCTCGTTGCCGGGGCCGTGGACCCAGACCTTGTCCTGAACGGCGTAGCAGCAGGAGGTGTCGTTCTCCTCCAGGGTCGCCAGGCCCTCGGCGGCCAGCCGCTGGGCCGCGCCGGTGACCAGGGCGGAGTCTTCGACCTCGACGCCCAGGTGGTCCAGGCGGGTGGGCTCGTCGCCCTCACCCTCGATGAGCACGAGCTTGAGCGGGGGCTCGGCGATGGCGAAGTTGGCGTAGCCGGGGCGCAGCTTGGCGGGTTCGGTGTCGAACAGCTTGGAGTAGAAGGCGATCGAGCCTTCCAGGTCGGACACGCGCAGAGCGAGCTGGACGCGGGACATCACGGCCTCCTGTTTCGATGTTTGTCTAAGTAGCGGACGGCCCGAGTTTGCGCCCGTGGATAGATGGATGTCAAATTAGAGGTATGTCGAAGCAGGAACTGCCGCTCGTCGGCGCCACCCCGGGCCAGGTCACCGTGGGCGGGCAGGGGGAGGCGTGCTGTGCGCCGCTGGTGTGCGAGCCGCTCACCGAGGGCGAGGCCGCCGAGCTCGCCCCGCTGTTCAAGGCGATCGCCGACCCGGTGCGGCTGCGGCTGCTGTCGCTGATCGCCTGCCACGAGGGCGGCGAGGCGTGCGTGTGCGACCTGACCGCCGCCTTCGACCTCACCGCCCCGACGATCAGCCACCACCTGAAGGTCCTCAAGCAGGCCGGGCTCATCGGTTCGGAACGGCGCGGGACCTGGGTCTACTACTGGCTCAATCCCGGCGTGCTGGAGCGGCTGTCGGCGATCCTGGGCACGCGCGCCACCGCGATGGCCTCGGCGTGACCGGCGGCGCGGAGGCGACCGTCACCGCTTCGCCCACCCGGCAGGCCGCACCGGGGCGGCTGTCGCGGCTGGACCGGTTCCTGCCGGTGTGGATCGGCGCGGCGATGGCCGCCGGACTGCTGGCCGGCCGCCTGGTCCCCGGCCTGGGGACGGCGCTGGACGCGGTGAAGGTCGACGGGATCTCACTGCCGATCGCGGCCGGGCTGCTGGTGATGATGTACCCGGTGCTGGCCAAGGTCCGCTACGACCGCCTCGGCACCGTGACCGGCGACCGGCGGCTGCTGATCGGCTCGCTGGCGGTGAACTGGGTGCTCGGCCCGGCGGTGATGTTCGCCCTGGCCTGGCTGCTGCTGCCCGACCTGCCCGAGTACCGGACCGGCCTGATCATCGTCGGGCTGGCGCGCTGCATCGCGATGGTGGTCATCTGGAACGACCTGGCGTGCGGGGACCGGGAGGCCGCCGCCGTGCTGGTCGCGCTCAACTCGGTGTTCCAGGTGGTCGCGTTCGGCGTGCTGGGCTGGTTCTACCTGAACGTGCTGCCCGGCCGGCTCGGCCTGGAACAGGCGCACATGGACGCCTCGGCGTGGGACATCGCCCGCAGCGTCCTGGTCTTCCTCGGCGTCCCGCTCGTGGCCGGATACCTGACCCGCCGCCTGGGCGAACGAGCCAAGGGACGCGACTGGTACGAGACCCGGTTCCTGCCGCGTATCGGCCCGGCCGCCCTGTACGGGCTGCTGTTCACCATCGTGATCCTCTTCGCCCTGCAAGGCGACCAGATCACCGCCCGCCCGCTGGACGTCGCACGCATCGCCGTGCCGCTGCTGGCCTACTTCGCGCTCATGTGGGCGGGGTCGTTCGCCCTGGGCCGGGCCGCGGGCCTGGGGTACGAGCGGACCACGACTCTGGCGTTCACCGCCGCGGGCAACAACTTCGAACTCGCCATCGCCGTCGCGATCGCCACCTTCGGCGTCACCTCCGGCCAGGCCCTGGCCGGAGTGGTCGGCCCGCTGATCGAGGTCCCCGTCCTGGTCGCCCTGGTGTACGTCTCCCTGGCCCTGCGCCGCCGCCTCACATGGCGCGCCCAAGTCCCCGGCCCTGCCACCGAAAGAGCCCGCCATGCCTGAGACCCCCGGCCAGACCTCGACGGAGATCCCCGAGGTGCTGTTCGTGTGCGTGCACAACGCCGGGCGTTCCCAGATGGCCGCCGCGCTGCTGGACCACCACGCCGCCGGACGCGTCCGGGTCCGCTCGGCCGGATCCGCCCCCGCCGGTCAGATCAATCCCGCGGTACGGGCCGTGATGGCCGAGCTCGGCCTGGACCTGTCCGGGCGGTTCCCCCAACCCCTCGCCGGTGACGCCGTGCGTACCGCCGACGTCGTCATCACCATGGGCTGCGGCGACGTCTGCCCCGTCTTCCCCGGCAAGCGCTACCTGGACTGGCAACTGCCCGACCCCGCCGGCCTGCCGCCCGAGGAGGTCCGCCCCATCCGCGACGAGATCGACGCCCGTGTCCGCGCCCTGCTGACCGAACTGGTCCCACCCCCTTCCTGAGGACCTTCGACCTCTTCGGGCGGCGGCGCCCTGCGTGCGAGAGGCGCCACCGCCGGCGTGTCCGGGTCTTCCCCCGCACCCTCTTCATCGTTTATCGTCGATGGACGATGAAAGAGGGGAAGGGGCCGCTCGACCGGTCCACCGCCGCTGAGTACGCGTCCTGGTTCAGGGCCCTGGCCGACCCCACGCGCGTGCAGATCGTCTCCCTGCTGGCCCGCCAAGGGCGCCCGATGAACGTCGGAGAGATCGTCGGCCATCTCGACGTCGGCCAGTCGACGGTCTCGGCACACCTGAAGGTGTTGGCCGAGGTGCGGTTCGTCCTGGCCGACCAGCAGGGCACAGCCCGCTTCTACCGGATCAACGACACCTGCGTGAGCTGCTTCCCCTCGGCCGCCGACATCGTCATGGGCCGCCCGGCGCCGGCCACGTCCGAATGCGCGAGCCCTGAGCAAAGGGCAGCACGGTGACCGATCACGCTCCGATTCCGGTGGACCAGGTCGTCGACCGCTACTCCGGCCTGGCGCGGCTCGCCCAGGCCGGTGGGACGCCGCTCGACTGCGAGGCCGACGACGCCGAGCAGGCTTGCTTCGGCGCCGCCGCCTACCAGAAGGACGGCCAGGACGTGCCGGAAGCCGCGCTGCGTGCCAGCCTGGGCTGCGGCAACCCGCTCGCCGTCGCCGAACTGCGCCCCGGGGACACCGTCCTGGACCTCGGCTCGGGCGGAGGCCTGGACGTGGTGCTGTCGGCCCGCCGCGTCGGCCCCACCGGCACGGTCTACGGCCTGGACGCCAGCCGCGACATGCTCGCCCTCGCCCGCTCCAACGCCGCCGAGGCCGGTGCGGCCAACGTCCGCTTCCTGCACGGCCACATCGAGGACATCCCCCTGCCCGACGCCGGCGTCGACGTCGTCATCTCCAACTGCGTCATCAACCTGTCCACCGACAAGCCGCGCGTCCTGGCCGAGACGTTCCGCGTGCTGCGGCCGGGAGGACGCCTGGGCATCAGCGACGTCATCGCCGACGACGACCTCGACCCCGCCCGGCGCGCCGCGTCCGAAGCCCGCGTCGGCTGCGCCAACGGCACCCTCACCGCCGCCGAGTACGAGCAACTGCTGCGGCTGACCGGATTCACCGCCATCCGCATCACCGTCACCGGCGACGCCGGGGACGGCCTGCGCTCGGCGATCGTCCAGGCCACCAGGTGAGCGCGTCCGAGGCCGGTCTCGGCGAGCGCGCTGGACGCCGCGTGCTGGGATCCGTGGGTGGTTTTCCGGAACTTCCTTCCTATATCGCTCGTCCATCCTGACGAGAGGGAAGTCCCTCGACCGCGCTTGGCGGCCCACGTCGGCGGTGATCCGAGTCCCCGCACGGGCGGCACGCGAACGGAGCAATCGATGATCCTTGGTCTCATGACCGCCCTCTCCGCCTCGGCCTGTTACGGCGTCGGGTCGGTGCTGCAGGCCATGGGATCCCGCAAGTCCAGCCGCAGGGAGGCGGCCGCGCGGTCCGCGACCGCCACCACCCAGCACGGCGGGCCCAGCCTCTCGTCCACCGCGAAGGCCGCTGTGACCTGGGAGTTCATGGTGGGGACCGTGCTGGACTTCGTCGGCTTCGGGCTCGGCGCGCTGGCGGCCAGGATGCTGCCGCTGTTCCTCTCGCAGACCGTGATCAGCGCCAACCTGGTGATCACCGCGGTGCTGGGCATCCGGCTGCTGGGCGTGCGGCTGGGCCGGCAGGAGTGGGCCTCCATCGGAGTGGTCTGCGCGGCCCTGGTGCTGCTGGCGGGCGCGGCCGGTCCCGAGGGCGGCGGCCGCACCCCGATATCCACGCACTGGTGGCTGCTGGCGGCGTCGGTGCTGCTCATCGGCGGCGGCACCCTGGCGGTGCGCTGGCTGGGAGCCAAGGCGGCGATCCTGGCCGGTCTGCTGTCCGGCCTGGGCTTCGGTGTGGTCGGCATCGGCGTGCGGGTGCTGAACGGCGCGGACCCGCTCGCCCCCGGCGCGCTGCTGACCGACCCGGCCTTGTACGCCATCCTGATCGGCGGCATCGGCGGCATGTACCTGCACACCGTCGCCCTGCAGATCGGCTCGATCAACGGCGCCACCGCTGCGCTGGTGGTGGGGGAGACCGTGGTTCCCGGCGCCCTCGGCGTCGTCTGGCTCGGCGACGCCTCGCGTCCGGGCTATGCCTGGGTGGCGGTCATCGGCTTCCTGCTGGCCGTGGTGGGCGCCGTCGCCGTGGCGTGGTTCGGCGAGCCGGAGGTCGTCGGCGCGCACGAGCGTCGTCCGGAGGAACTTCCCGCCTCCGGCTGACCCGAGTCCCCGACCGCGCGTCCTGGCGGGACGAGGCTGATCAGCGGAGGACGGCCGCCAGGAGGTCGGCGCCCAGTGCCGTCAGGTCGGGCAGATTGAGGGTGTGGCGCACGTACCGGCCCTGCCGTCGAGCGGTGAGCAGGCCGGCGCGGCGCAGGACGGCGAGGTGGCGGGACACCTCCGGGGACGACAGGTCCCAGAAGTCGGCCAGCTCGCTCGTGGTGTGCGGGCCGCGGGCCAGGGTGCGCAGCAGCCGCAGGCGCACCGGATGCGCGAGGGCCTCCAACCGGAGGGTGACCGTCTCCAGCGAGACCGGCTCGGCCGGGCTCGGCTCGGCGACGGGGTACTGCACCACCGGATGCCACCCGGGCGCGTGGACCGCGACCAGGTGCGGGCGGCCGAAGACGCTGGGGATGAAGGTGACCCCGGCGCCTCGGGCGGCGGTCGCCTTGTCCTGCACCTTGTCGACGATGATGTGGTCGCCGTCCGGTGCGAGGGTGACCGCGCCGGAGACCGAGGCGAGTGCCGCCCCGATTCCCTGGCGTCTGAGCAGGTCGTTCTTCAGGCGGAGGTCGGTGGCGAGCTGGACCGCGACGTCCGCCCAGGCGTTGTCGAAGAACGCCTCGGCGCATGCTTCGAGGGTGTCGCGCACGCGGGTCCGCACTGCGGCGGGGTCTGCGAGCAGCCGTTCGGCG
>NZ_JBFAOF010000233.1:0-8942 GCF_040675125.1 Spirillospora sp. NPDC049652
CGCGGCGTTCGTCCGCGGGCGCGTCGAAGCGGGGGCGGCGCGCGTCCACGTGCTTGCGGGCGCGCGTCCCGACCTGCCGGACGGCCGCCTCGGACCGGCCGAGCGCCGTCGCGATCTCGGCGTACGGGAAGCCGAACGCCTCGCGCAGCACGAACACGGCGCGCTCCAGCGGCGTCAGCGTCTCCAGCACGACCAGCAGCGCCGTGGACACCGACTCGGCCACCTCGGCGTGCTCGGCGACGTCCGGCGCGGTGATCACCGGTTCGGGCAGCCACGGCCCGACGTACTGCTCGCGCTTGACGCGCACCGACCGCAGCCGGTCCAGCGCGAGGTTCGTCGTGACGCGGACGAGGTACGCCTCGTCGTCGAGCACGGCGTCCCGGTCGTCGGCCGACCAGCGCAGCCAGGCGTCCTGGACGACGTCCTCGGCGTCGGTGACCGTCCCGAGCATCCGGTAGGCGACCCCGAACAGCCTCCCGCGATGCGCCTCGAACCGCTCCGCGCACCCGTCGCAGGACGCGTCCGGAGCATCCGGGGTGCCCGGGGCCTCCGGGCCGGACGGGTCAGGCGCGGTCGGCGGGGACATCGCACCGGTCCTTGAATCCCTGGCCCGTGAGCCCGGCGGCGGCGTTGAAGCGCGAGCGCATGTTCTCCACGGCCACCATCATGGTCAGTTCGACGATCTGCTTCTCGCTCAGGAACGTCCGCAGCTCCCCGGTCAGCTCGTCGGTCACCTCGGGCGGGTCGGCGCACATCGCCTCGGCGTACTCCATGACCAGGCGCTCCTCCCGGCTGAACAGGCCGGACTCACGCCAGCCGGGGACGGCCTCCAGCTTCTCCAGCGGGATGCCATGCGTCGTCGCCGCCCAGGTTCCGAAGTCCACGCACCAGGAGCAGCCGATCCGCACCGAGGCCGCCATCTCGGCGAGGTCCTTGTACCGGTGCGGCAGCGACTTCCAGCGCTGGACCTGCATCTCGAACAGCGAGTACGCGGTGGAGACGCCCATGTGGTGCCCCATCGCGCGGCCCGGGTCGAGCTCCTTGCCGTACATCCGGCGGACGATCCAGGTGGCCATCCGGTAACGCAGCGTCCGCGGCGGATCGAGAGAAATGCGTGCCATATCGGTCCTCCTCACCCTTCTCCTGGGGGGACGACCGGGCGCCCGCGAATGTGACATCCCGGGATCCGCGGGTGCGGCGGCTCGGACCGCGAGTGTCGCATCCCGGGGTCCGCGAGCGTGACATCGGGGGGAAAACGCGTGGTTAACGTTGGTTGGGCGACTCGGATGGCATCGAAGATCATGGGTAGGCTCCGGGCATGAGCGGAGCGCCGAACAGGGTCTTCATCGCGCGGCTGGCCGGGATCGCCGTGTTCGACCCGGCCGGCGACCAGATCGGCCGGGCGCGGGACGTGGTCGTCGCGCTCGCCCCCGACGACCGCCCGCCGCGCGTCCTCGGGCTGACCGTCGAGGTGTCCCCCCGCCGCACCGTGTTCCTGCCCATCACCCGCGTCACCACGATCGAGGCGGACGCGATCATCTTCGACGGGCGGCTCAACGTGCGGCGGTTCCAGCAGCGCGCGTCCGAGACGCTCGTCCTCGCCGAGATGCTCGACCGGACGGTCCGGCTGCGCAAGTCCGGCGACGCCGTCTCGGTGGTGGACGTCGCGATGGAGCCGACCCGCACCCGCGACTGGCTGCTCGCCAAGGTCGCGGTGCGCCGCGCGACCAGCCGGAGCCTGCGCCGCCGCGGCGAGACGTCGGTGGTCGACTGGGAGGCCGTGGAGGGCTTCGCGACGGTCGAGCACGGGCAGGGCGCGGCGGGGCTGATCGCCGCGTTCGAGAACATGAAGCCCGCCGACCTCGCCAACTTCGTCCACGACCTGCCGGAGAAGCGCCGCACCGAGGTCGCCGTCGCGCTGGACGACGAGCGCCTCGCCGACGTCCTGGAGGAGCTGCCCGAGGACGACCAGGTCGAGATCCTCGGCAAGCTGGAGGTCGAGCGCGCCGCCGACGTCCTGGAGTCGATGGACCCCGACGACGCCGCGGACCTGCTCGGCGAGCTCCCGACCGACCAGCGCGAGCGGCTGCTGACCCGGATGGAGCCGCACGAGGCCGCGCCCGTCCGCCGCCTGCTCACCTACGCCGACAACTCCGCGGGCGGCCTGATGACCACCGACCCGGTCGTCGTCCCGCCGGACGCGACCGTCGCCGAGGCCCTCGCCATGATCCGCAACCCGGACCTGAACCCGGCCCTGGCCGCGCAGGTGTACGTGTGCCGCCCGCCCACCGCGACCCCGACCGGACGCTACCTCGGCACCGTGCACTTCCAGCGGCTGCTGCGCGAGCCTCCCCCGGCGCTGGTCAGCGGCATCGTGGACACCGAGCTGGACCCGCTGCGCCCGACCATGTCGCTGGAGGCCGTGGCGACGTCGCTGGCCACCTACAACCTGGTCGCGGGCGCCGTGGTGGACGAGACCGGCCACCTGCTCGGCGCGGTCACCATCGACGACGTCCTCGACCACCTGCTGCCCGAGGACTGGCGCGAGGCCGTCATGGACGCCGAGGACGCCGTCGACCCCGAAGAGGAAGCCCTGCGCGCGGGAGGCGACGCATGACCTCACGCCTCGACCAGCCCCGCGAGCTCCGCCGGTCCGTCCTGCCCCGCCCGCACTACGACCCCGAGTCGTTCGGGCGGCTGTCCGAGCGCATCGCGCGCTTCATGGGGACGGCCCGCTTCCTGGTCTACATGACGGCCGTGATCGTCACGTGGATCGTCTGGAACGCCCTCGCCCCGGTGTCGTGGCGGTTCGACCCGTACCCGTTCATCTTCCTGACGCTGGTGCTGTCGCTCCAGGCGTCCTACGCGGCGCCGCTGATCCTGCTCGCCCAGAACCGGCAGGACGACCGCGACCGCGTCCAGTACGAGCAGGACCGGTCCCGCAACGACCGCAACATCGCCGACACCGAGTACCTCACCCGTGAGATCGCGGGCCTCCGCATGGCCATCTCCGAGGTCGCGACCCGCGACTTCCTGCGCTCGGAGCTGGAACGCATGCTGAAGGAACTCGAAGCCAAAGACGGCCAGCGGGACCCCGCCTAGCCCCGCGCTCTCGCAAAGAACCTGCGCCCGCCCTTGAACGGTCGCACGCCCACTTCCACCTGCGCTGATATGAGAATTCATATCGCCACGCGAGCCATACCACTATTGGACACGATGCGAAGGGTTCTGGTCTGCTCATGGCCCGATGAAGATCACCAACAAGAGCAGGGAGCCGGAAATGCGCCGTGTCCATGGCCCGAAGGGCCGGATGAAGCTCGGAGTCTCCGTCCTGGCGGTCTCCACGATGTTCGCGGGGTCCGCCTGCGGGGCCGGGGCCCAGACGGTGAACGGCGAGCGCGTGGCGCACACCGGCCCCGCCGCGAAGGCGTTCACGCCCGCCGACCTCAGCAAGGAGCTGCGCGGGCTGGAGACGTCCTACCAGGGCCGGATCGGCGCGTTCGCGATCGACACCGGTACGGGCAGGACGGTCGGATACCGGACGCATGAGCGGGTCCCGAGCAACTCCACGTTCAAGGCGATCCTGTGCGGCGCGGTCCTCCACAAGGCCCGCACCACCGACCCCGGACTCCTGAACCGGACGCTCCACTGGACCAAGGAGGAGGTCGTGGACGGTTCGGGCATCACCGGGAAGGAGGAGAACATCAGGAACGGGATGACCGTCGCGCGGCTGTGCGAGGCGACCATCACCACCAGCGACAACACGGCCGCGAACGTGCTGCTCAAGCAGGTCGTCGGCGGCCCGCGCGGCATGACGCGCCACTACCGCTCCCTCGGCGACCCGGTCGGACGCCTGGACGCGTACGAGCCGGAGCTCAACCACTGGAACCCGGGCGAGAAGCACGACACCGTCATGCCCGCGTTCATGGCCCGCGACCTGCAGAAGCTCACCGTGGGCACCGCCCTCGCCCCGCAGGACCGGCAGCAGCTCGCCACCTGGATGAAGGCCACCACCACCGGCGACGAGCGCATCCGCGCGGGCGTCCCGAAGGGCTGGACGGTCGGCGACAAGACCGGCACGGCCGACGGCTGGTACGCCGCCGCCAACGACATCGCGATCGCCTGGCCCCCGTCCGGCGCCCCCGTGATCATCGCGGTCTACACGCACCGCGACGCCAAGGACGCCAAGTTCGACAACAAGGTGATCGCCCAGACCACCACCGCCCTGATGCGCGCCCTCGGCAAGGCGTGACGACAACCGTCCCCAGCCCCTGGACGCGGCAGAGTTGAAGGTCCTCGCTCCGCCCAGGCTCTCCTACGCCGAGACGTGGCGGTCCGTTTCACCCCCGGGCGTCGCCGTACGCATTGCACAGCCAGTCCGCACGCATTGCACACCTTTCCGTGAAGTTGATCATTACTCTCGCTGGTCACAGGTCCAGAAGAGGAGAACACGTGGGGTACAAGCACGGCTCGACACGACTCGTCGGGCTGTTGGGTGTGGCGGTGCTGAGCGTGGCGGTGACGGGCATGATGCCCGCGTCCGCAGGACAGCCGTCCGGCGGTGGTAAGGACGCCGTCGCGTCGAGTCCGTTCAGTCACGCTTCCGCGGACATCCGGCAGAAGATGCACGACCAGGAACCGCTGAAGCAGGCCGCGTCCAAGATTTCCTGGGCGGTGGAGAAGTCGGGACGCGAACGCAGCGGGTTCGCGGGGATCGCCCTGCAGCCCAAGTCGGTCGAGGTGTGGTGGAAGGGCAAGCTCCCCACCGCCGTGAAGAAGGCCGTCGGTCAGGCGCGCGGCATCGCGGCGGTCGAGGTGAAGCCCGCCCGCTACTCCCAGGCAGAACTCAAGGCGGCGGCCGCCGGACTGATGGCCGACATGAAGAAGGACCCGGACCATCCGATCACCCAGGTCTCCGGCTCACTCAGAGGAGACGGGCTCCGCCTGACCGTCAACAACAAGGCGAAGACACTCGCGGCGCGGCCCAAGACCCTCGCCGGTGTTCCGGTGAGCTATGTCGACGGCGGCCCCGTCAGCCTCAGGGGCCGGTACGACGACGGCGGGGCCTACGCGGGAGGTGGCGCCATCCTCAACGACGACACCGGTAAGCGGTGCACTACGGGATGGGCCGTCACCGACGGCAGCGGCCACAGTTATCTCTTGACCGCCGGTCACTGTGGCCGCGTCGGAGGCGGCTTTCACAACGGCAACTGGGTGAACTGGGTGGGCCTGGGCGCCCGGGAGCAGGTCACGCACGACCTGCTCCTCATCGACGCCCAATCGACGGGGCGTATCTGGGACGGCAGCAAGGCGGGCGACTTCACCAAGGGCGTCGTCGGCTGGGACTGGGCCTACGCCAACGAGTGGATCTGCCAGTCCGGTTCGACCAGCGGTGCCATCTGCGGAATCCAGAACTCGGACTACTTCACCTATGGCTTCTGGGACAAGGACATGTATGGCAATAGGGAGTTCTACTCCGACTTGGTCGTCGCTCGTCGTGTCGACGGCGGGGAGGTGGCCCAGGGTGGCGACAGCGGCGGACCGATCTTCTCTCTCAGCGGTAACAGCGTCGTGGCCAAGGGGACGCTCACCGGCAGCTACGGCCACGAGCTCTGGTACCAGGACTTCGGCACGGCCTGGCGCGACTTCGGAATCGACGTGAAGCGGGGCTGAACGAACGGCCAGGCCCACCCGCGGGTGACCGGAATCGGGCGCCGTCCGCGCAGGTGAGGATCCGGCCGGCCGGCGGGCGGACGAACCGGACCTCAAAGACGGTCGTCCTCAACAGGTCGGTATCGATGACACCACGACCTGGGGCGGCACCCGCTGTGCGCCCCTGCGCGCCGCGGTGGACTGGTTCGTCGAACACCATCCCATCGCGATGACCACCGCCACCTCGCGGCGGTGCACGGCCGCTGAGCCCACCGCCGTCGTTCCTGCGGCCCCCGACCCGTTCCGATCGGGGGCCGCTTCGCCTGTCCGGACGATCATGTCCGGCAGTCGGCCCCCAGCATCCGGCGCACTCGGCCTCCGGCCCCGCCACACAACTCGACGGCGGGGGCCGATCTCAACCCATCAGAGCCCGATCGGGTCTTGCCGTACAGCGTCATCAGCTTCGACGCGCCCCCCCACAGTGCCGGCTGCTCCAACTGCTGATGGAGGACGAGCAGATCCAGGGAGAGACGCCGCTGAATCTCCGCCACCCCGAGCGACATGTAGTCGCGTCCGTAGGTGATCAACTTGTCGTGCCAGTAGTCCACTGGCGGACGGTCCGCGGCCAGGGCGCCGGTGAATCCCGAACGAATCAGGTCCGCGGCGACCACCGGAGCGATAGCGGTGGCCGCCGCGTTGGTCAGGAACCGCCGTCTCTGCATCTTCGCGTCCTCAAGCACTTCCAGGGCGACCTCCAGCACCGTCGCCTTCTTCGAGGTGGGCCAGAGGCTCGCCGAAGCTCACTCAAACGCCCCGGCCTGGCCACTTAGCGAGGTTCTCCCTTCAGTAGCCTCAGCCACTGCTGGTCAGCGGGATGCGTGGGCTCACCCAGACGTAGGACGATGGGCATAGATCTGTGGAGTGTTCCGGTTCTGCTGGACTCGGAGCCGGTTCAGGTGATTCGCCGCGATGCGGCGGTGTGGGAGGCCGCCTCGTGGCGAGCGCCTTTCAGCGATGACTTCGGGGACCACGAGGAGCCCTTGCCCGAGGTCAACCGGGCGATGCTGCTCGGCCGTCCGAGCGGCCTCGACGCGCTCAGCGGCCCCTGGCATTCGGGTTCGCGCGGTTATGAGCGAGCGGAGTACGCCTTCGACCCGGCGACCTTCCGCGACGGCCATGAAACGCGGGAGCGTTCACTGCCGTATCGGATCATCCACGGTGATCGGCGCTTCGCCGACCACGCGGTCTCCGGGCAGGGGATGACTTGGCGGTGCTCCGCGCGGGCTTTTCTCATCGAGGCCGCCGACGCGATCGAGGCGTTGGACGAGGCAGCCGTCCGCAGCGAGTTCTCGATCGAGGACATGGTGCGTAGCGGCGTCTACAAGGTTCGGCCGAACGACGACGAGGACGAAACGTTCGCGCGTGCCATGGACGACCTGCGATGGCTCGCGCGCTACTACCGCGACGTCGCGTCCCACGGTTACGACCTGATCGTGATCTTGGACTGAGCCGGGGCGGGCGCGACGGCTCGTCGGCAAGGTCAGGGAAGCCGCTGCGTGGCCGTCGGGTCGAAGGCGGCGAATCCCGGGACTGGGGACGTGGGGAGCGGAGAGGATGTCGCCGTGGCGTATGACTACGATCGTCCACTTCCCAAGATCAATGTCCGGATCATCGGCTGGGGGCTCCGCCGCGTGCGGGAGATCCTGGAGCTCAGCTACGAGGAGGCGGTGGCCGGGTTCGGCCGCGACGCTCAGTGGCTGGCGGCGGTCGAGACCGGCTTCGCCGACATCAGCCCCGGCGAGGTCGGCGCGTTGCTGGCGAACTACGGCGAGATCCCCGAACGGATCAGGTCGATACTGACGGGCCTGGCCGCTCGGCCGGACGGTCCGCTGTGGCTGGGCCCCCACCTCGACCGGCTCTCGGGGATGCTCCGGGACATCCTCACCGTCGAAGCGGAGGCCGACATCGTGCGCGCCTTCGGACTTCGGGCCATACCCGACCTCGCCCGCACCGAGGCCTATGCGCGGCTCGTGTACGAGCACCGGCTGTTGCCCGAGGACCATCCCGAAGGGGACTGGCCGCTGCTGGCGGCGCGCCAGCGGCACCGGCCCGGAGGCGACCCCCGCACCCTGGACCTGATCATCGACCAGCTCGTCCTCACCGCGGTTCCGGACGGCCACGAGGACGTGTGGCGCGAGCAGGTCGAGCACCTGCTCGCGCTCTCCCGCGCCGGTCACGGCGTGCGCGTCGTCCCGCGCAGCGCCGGGTTCTACGTCGGCTACCAGGGGCCGTTCGAGATCTACGAGGTGTCCGCCTTCAACGACCGGCTCGGTGTCGTCCACTGGCCGGACGGGCTGGGCATGAGCCAGGCCGACCTCGTCCCGCAGTGGCGGCGCATCGAAGAAGCGGCGCTCTCCTCGGCCGACAGCGTGCTCTTCCTGGACGACGTCCTGCACGGCCGCGACCTCGACCGGTACTGACCCCCGGAGCCGCGGGCCAGGTTTCGCGGTGGTGCGAAGGTCTGGCGGCCGACCGCGGGCGGACGACAAGATCTCCGGTCATGACGACTGATGTGATTGATGCCGCGCGGGCCGGGACCTGGACGCTCGGGGACACCGCCGTCCGGCGGGTCGGGTTCGGGGCGATGCGGTTGCCGCAGACCGGCCCCGCGCTGATCGCGGACGCGGTTCCGCGCGATCGGGCGCAGGCCGTCGCGGTGCTGCGGCGTGCGGTCGAGCTGGGCGTGGACCACATCGACACGGCCGCCTTCTACTTCTCCTCGCGCCTGGCGGCCAACGAGTTGATCAACAGCGCGCTCTCGTCGCGGCGGGACGAGCTGTTCATCGCGACCAAGGTCGGGCCCGCCCGGGACGTCACCGGGGAGTGGGCGCCGCACGCCATGACGGCCGAGGCGCTGCGCGGGCAGGTCGAGGAGAACCTCCGCCAGCTCGGGACCGACCGGCTCGACCTCGTCAACCTCCGGATCGTCCGGGACGACCGGTTCGCCGAGCGCTTCCGGGCGCTGGCGGAGATGCGGGAGGCCGGACTCATCCGGCACCTGGGGCTGTCCAACGTGCGGCCGCATCACCTGGACATCGCCCGGGCCATCGCGCCGGTCGCGTGCGTCCAGAACCCGTTCGGGCTCGGAGCGTTCGCCGAGCAGCGGGAGATGCTGCGGCTGTGCGGTGAGCTGGGGGTGGCGTTCGTGCCGTTCTACTCGCTCGCCGGGACGAACCGGGAGCGCGGCGGGTCCCAGGGGGACGCGGACGCCCCGGAGGTGCTGGCGGTCG
>NZ_JBFAOF010000234.1:0-8928 GCF_040675125.1 Spirillospora sp. NPDC049652
GCCGCCGCTGCTCGCCGAAGCCCAGCTCGCCCGCGGCGAACCGCTCCACGTACTCCTCGGTCAGCTCGACCCAGCGCCGCGCGACGAAGGCGGGGTCGGCGTCCGGCCAGCATTCGAGGACGGCCCGGACGGCCGCCGTCTCGTGGTCCATCAGCGTCCCGTCCAGATCGAACAGGACGGCGGCGACAGGGGTGCCCATGACGCGATTCTGGCACTCGAATCCGGCTGATCCGATTCCCGGTTTCTGGCACCCTCGGCAGGGTGAACATCAGGGGCGATTTCGAGATACATCTGACCGTCGCCGAGCCGGACGCGCCGCGGGCGCGGGAGGCCGCCGCCGCGCGCGGCCTCAAGCTCACCCTGATCGAACTCGCCCGCGGCCGGACGCCCGCGCAGCCGATGCTGAGCCTGCGCCGCTCCGGCACCCGCGACGCCGTCCTGGCCGATGCGGCCCGCGCCGCCGGTGACCTGCGCGGCGACGGTCTCCACGTCGTCCGCGTCAAGGTCGAGGCCGCGCCCTGGAACGAGGGCGTCCCACGCACCGACGCCGAAGGCGAAGCGCTCGGCTCCTACTTCGAGCATCACGTCAAACTGCTGCTCACCCCGGAGACCGACCTGGCCGCGCTCGCCTCCCTGGCCGTGGCGCACGGCGCGCACGTGTCCCGGAACGTCCGGCGCGTCCGCCCGGACGGACGGCCCGAGCGCTTCGTCACCCAGCGCTGCCACCGCGTCGGCGCGCCCACCGCGGGCGCCCGGCTGGACGCCCTGGTCACGGCGCTGCGCTCGGCCGCCCACGAGATCGTCGAAGTCGAACGCGAGTACGTCGTGCACGACGACGCCCCGTCCCTGGACGACGGCTGGATCACCGAGGAGTCCCGATGAACCCGGACGGCCCCACCCGGGCGGCGCACCGGCGCGCGCTCGACGCCTTCCTCGCCGGAGTGGCCGGTTCGCAGTGGTCCGCGAACCTGGTGCTGCGCGGCAGCGTGCTCCTGCGCGCCTGGTTCGGCGAGGCCGCCCGCGAACCCGGCGACCTGGACTTCGTCGTCGTCCCGGACGACATCGACCTGTACCACCACCACGGCGAGGAGCTCCTGAACGGTGTCATGGAGGCCGCCGAGAAGGAGTCCCGCGCGGACACCTCGCCCGGACCGCGGGTGGTGCTCAAGGCGGAGTGGGCCGACTTCGAGGACCGCTGGGACTACGACGGGGAGAATCCCGGCCGCCGCTTCGAGGTGCCCTACGACGTCGAGGGCGCGGAAGGCGGCGTCCTCCAGGTCGACTTCGCCTTCCGCGAGCGGCTGCCGGCCGAACCGAAGTACACCGGCATCCCGAGGGCGGACGGCTCCGGCTCGGTGCGCGTCCTCGCCGCGACGCCCGGACTGTCGCTGGCCTGGAAGCTGCTCTGGCTGGTCAACGAGCGGCCGCCGCGAGGCAAGGACCTGTTCGACGCCGTCCTGCTGGCCGAGCACGCGCACCTGCCCTTCGACCTGCTGACCAGGACGTTCGAGCTGTCCGGCGCGGCCACCACGAGACCCGTGACCGAGGCGGGGCTGCGGGGCGCCCTCCACCGGGCCGAGACGACCTGGGACGAGTTCCGCGAAGCCGAACTGCCGGACGGCCCCGCCTCTCCAGCCCCGTACGCGGCCCGGCTGCGGGCGGCCCTGCACGCCACCTTCGGCGCCCGCTGAGCGCCGCCCGCCGAGCGGCGCCCCCGAGCAGGGGGAAGGCCCCCGGCGGGAGGTGGGCCGGGGGCCTTCTGGGTGGGGTCGCGGCCCGGATGGTGTCCTGGGGAGGGCCGGGCCGCGACCGGGATGGGGGAGGCTCAGCCGAGCCCGGAGCGGATGGCGGTGACCAGCTCGCCGTTGTCGGTGTCGCCGGACATCTCCCAGAAGAAGGCGCCGCCGAGGCCCTGCGACTTGGCGTAGCCCATCTTCCCGCCGATGGTGGACGGCGTGTCGTAGCTCCACCAGTCGGTGCCGCACAGGCCGTAGGCCGTTCCGGCGACGACGCTGGTGGCGGGGCACTTGGACTTGAGGACGCGGTAGTCCTCGATGCCCTGCTCGTAGGTGCCGGCCGCCGGGCCGGTCGCGGTGCCGCCGGGGGCCTTCTGCGTGACGCCCGTCCAGCCGCGGCCGTAGAAGCCGATGCCGAGCAGCAGCTTGGCCGACGGGATGCCGAGGCCCTTGAGCTTGGCGATGGTGTCGGTGGTGTTGAACTGCTTGATCGGGATGCCGTCGTAGGAGGTCAGCGGGGAGTGCGGGGCGGTCGGCCCCTTGGCGTCCCACGCGCCGAAGTAGTCGTAGGTCATGACGTTGTACCAGTCGACGTACTGCGCCGCGCCCCCGTAGTCGGCCGCGTCCATCTTGCCGCCGGACGTGGCGTCCGCCGTGATGGCCGCCGTCACGATCTGGGACGAGCCGAACCGCGCCCGCACCGCCGCCAGCAGGTTCTTGAAGGCCGCGAAGCCGCTGGTGTCGCAGCTCAGCCCGCAGGCGTTCGGGTACTCCCAGTCGATGTCGATGCCGTCGAACAGCCCGGCCCAGCGCGGGTCGTTGAGCAGCTTGTAGCAGGAGTCGGCGAACGCGGCCGGGTTCTGCGCGGCCTGGGTGAAGCCGCCGGACCAGGTCCAGCCGCCGAACGACCAGACGACCTTGATGTTCGGGTACTTCTTCTTGAGCTCCTGCAACTGGTGGAAACTGCCGCGCAGCGCGCCGTTGTCCCAGCTGTCGGACGTCCCGTCCACGCTCTCGCCCGCGCCGTAGAAGCGGTCGTAGTCGGCGTAGCTGTCGCCGACGGCGCACTGGCCGTTGGTGACGTTGCCGAACGCGTAGTTGATGGTCGTCAGCTTGCTCGCGGTACCGCTCGTGTCGATGTTCCGCACGTGGTAGTTCCGCTGGTAGATGCCCCAGTCGGTGAAGTACCCCATGACCTTGGAGCCGCCGGGCGGGTTGCCGCCCCCGCCGTCGTTGGTCGTCACCGACACCGCGTTGGACGCGGCGGACACGTTCCCCGCGGCGTCCCGCGCCTTCACGGTGAAGCTGTAGGCGGTCTTGGCGGTGAGGCCGGTGACGGTCGCGGACGTGCCGGTCACCGAGGTCGCCTTCGTGGTGCCCTGGTAGACGTCGTAACCCGTGACCCCGACGTTGTCGGTCGAGGCCGTCCAGGAGAGGCTGACGGTCGTGTCGGTCTTCCCGGTCGACTTCAGCCCGGACGGCGCGGTCGGCGGCTGGGTGTCGTTGCCGCCGGGCGGGTTGCCGGAGCCGTCGCACGCCGCGCCGTTGACGGTGCAGCCGGTGAACCAGCCCGTGCCGCTGCCGTCGAAGCCGAAGCTGGTGGACGCGCCCGCCGCGACGGTCCCGTTCCAGGACGTGTTGGCGAAGGTGTAGTGGTTGCCGGAGTGGGTCTGCGTGGTGTTCCAGGCCGCGGTGATCGCGGTCCCGGACGGCAGGTCGGCCTCCAGCTTCCAGCTGCTGATCGCGGCGGAGGTGCCGTTGCTGATCGTGCACGAGCCCTCGAAGCCCGTGCCCCAGTCGGAGGTCTTGGTACAGGTGGCGGTGACGGCTCCGGCCGCCGCCGCCGAGGGATGCGCGGCGGTGAGCGTCAGCCCCGCCGCCGCGGTGAGTGCGGACAGGATCGCGAGGATCCGTCGTCGGCCCGGTACGGCCATGATGCTCCTTCGGTTCGCGCCCCCGAACCAACAGGAATCTTGGTAACTCTTAGGAAAGTTTCCTAAGAGTCGCCGCGATGTTAACCGCGCCGTTCCGGCCCGGCAAGGGGGTGTCCGGCATCGGTTCGCCGTGGTCACACTGGTCCGCCCCGCACGCTGCGCCGGTCCGGAAGATCGGTTCCGGACCGGCTCGGCTCCGGCGGCGGACGGCCGGGCGGGGCGGCTCCGGGCGGCTGGGCGCGGGGCGGCGCGGCGGGTCGGGGCACGGTCGGCTCAGGCGCCGCCGAACCAGCCAGGCGCGTCCAGCCGCCACATGTCGCCGGGCGTCATCTGGCGCAGCGTGGCCTCGAAGGCGCGCATCCGGTCGGGGCCGAGCTCGTCCGCCCAGCGCCTCCGGACGGCGTCGAAGGTCAGCGCGGACCGGCGCAGCGCGTCCCAGCCGTGCCCGGTCAGCCGGACGAGCTTGCGCCGCGCGTCGGACGGGTCGGCGGCCCGCTCGACGTAGCCGAGCCGTTCGAGGTTGTCGACGAGCTTGCCCGCGGCCTGCTTGGTGACGCCGAGCCGGCGGCCGAGCTCGACGGCGGTGGTGCCCTCCGCGCCGATCGCCTGGAAGACGAAACCGTGCATGGGACGCATGTCCGGATGCCCCTGTTCGGCCAGCTCGTCGTGGGTCTCGTCGATGATCTGGCGGAACGCCAGGAACAGCCGGAGCGGCAGCTCCCAGCCGGGGGTGTCGGGCTCGGCGCTTGACATGAAAGACAACCTCGTTGACTATATGGACAACCCAGTTGTCTAAACCCTACCGGGAGAACCCCCATGTCCGTGCCCCTGCCCGTGACCCCGACCGTGACCCCGACCGTGACCCCGACCGTGATCAGAAATGCCGACGCCCGCCGCACCGAGACCCCGAACGGCGTCATGACGTCCCTCGCGACGCCCACCCAGGGCGGCACCGCCAAGCTGGCCGTGTGGCGCGTGGACGCGACCCCCGGCGCGACCGGCCCGCTGCACGTCTTCGACCAGGAGTCGGTGTGGACGCTCCTCGGCGGCGCGGTGACCTTCACCGTCGGCGACGACAAGGTGGACCTCGCGCCCGGCGACACCCTCGTGATCCCGGCGGACGTCTCCCGCCAGATGTTCGTCTCCCCGGACGGTTTCCAGGCCGTCGTCGCCGCGCCCGCCGGGACCCTCGTCCACACTCCCGACCCGGTCGTCGCGGACGGCTGCGACCTGGCCCCGAAGGTGGGCGAGAAGATCGTCCCGCCGTGGGCCCGGTGACCGGACGCGGGCGTCGCGCGGAACCGGTCCGCGCCTCGGCATGACCTGTTAGCGCGACGAATTACCGCCCGCCGCAATGGGACGCTCCCGTGTGTCCTGAACACATCTGTAATCAGATCGTCGCTTTTCTCCCTCTTGTCCCTTCCGTCGATTTCCGTTGGTATTCGGACGGTCGCCGCCTTCCATTTCCCGCGGCGGCACGTCCGGCCCACCGCCCGGACGTAGCTCTCGTGGCCGCGTTCACCCGCCCGGGGCCGCGAAGGACCTGTGAAGGGACCTCATGGCCCTACGAACTGGGCGATCGTCTGGACGGACGGACTCGCGGGGCGTCGCCCCCACCCGGCGGAGCGGTCTGCTCGCCGGGCTGGGCGCGGCGGTGCTGGCGCTGGGATCGGGGGCGCTCGCCGCCCCCGCCCACGCCGCGCCGGGCCCCGACGCGGCGAAGCCGTCCAGAGTGATCGTGCTCCTGAAGACACCGTCCGCGCGCGACGGCCTGGTCGCGAAGGTGCGCGGCGCGGGCGGCACGAAGATCGTCACCTACCAGGCCGTGCCGTCGTTCGCCGCGACGGTCTCCGCCGACCAGGCCGTCGCGCTGGCGAACGAACCGGCGGTCGCGGCCGTCGTGCCCGACACGAACGTCCCGGTCGCGCCCCCGGCCCCGAGCCAGAAGCCGACCGCGCCGGTCAAGGGGATGAAGGCGCAGACGGCCCCCTCCAAGCCGCCCCCCACGGTCTGCCCGTCCGACCCCAAGAAGCCGCTGCTCGAACCCGAGGCGCTGACGACCACGCGCGCCTCGCTCGCGCACAAGGCGGGCATCGACGGCTCGGGCGTCACCGTCGCCTACATCGCCGACGGCGTCGACCCGAACAACCCCGACTTCGTCCGTCCGAACGGCAAGAAGGTCTTCACCGACTACAAGGACTTCTCCGGCGAGGGGCCCGACACGCCGTCCGGCGGGGCCGAGGCGTTCGGCGACGCGTCCGCGATCGGCGCGCAGGGCCGGATGACCTACGACGTCTCCGACTACGCCCACCCGTCGCAGGGCATCCCGAAGGGCTGCACGATCCGGGTCCTCGGGATGGCCCCCGGCGCGTCCATCGTCGGGCTGAAGGCTGGCGGCGAGCTGCTGCCGAACTCGGCGATCCTGCAGTCGATCGACTACGCGATCAGCAAGCACGTCAACGTGCTGAACGAGTCGTTCGGGTCGAACGTGTACCCCGACTCCGGCAGCCGCGACACGATCCGGCTGTTCAACGACGCGGCCGTGCGCGCGGGCGTCACCGTCACGGTGTCGACCGGCGACGCGGGCGTCACCGGCACGCAGGGCAGCCCGTCCACCGACCCGAACGTGATCGCGGCCGCCGCGTCCACCGACTTCCAGAACTACCAGCAGACCGGGTACGGCGCGGCGCGCTTCGCCAAGCCCGGCAAGTGGCTGTCGGACAACATCTCGGCGCTGTCGTCCGGCGGCATCAGCCAGGGCGGCCGCGTTCCGGACCTGGCCGCGCCCGGCGAGTCCGACTGGGCGCTGTGCACCCCCGACCCGGAGAAGTACGAGAACTGCGTCGGCTACTCCGGCAAGCCCGCCTCGATCCAGCCGTTCGGCGGAACCAGCCAGTCCGCGCCGCTGACCGCGGGCGCCGCCGCGCTGGTGATCCAGGCGTTCCGGACCGCCCACCACGGCCGGTCGCCGTCTCCGCTGCTGGTCAAGCGGTTCCTCACCGGCACCGCGCACGACCTCGGACTGCCCGCCCCCGAGCAGGGCGCCGGCCTGCTGGACGCCAAGGCCGCCGTGGACGCCGCGCGCGCCTACAAGGGCAGCGCCAACGTCGTCCCGGACGTCACCCAGACCACGCTGACCGGAACGCCCGGCGGCACGGTGGGCAAGCGGATCGCCTTCACCAACCACGGCTCCAAGGCCACCAAGGTCCGGTTCGGGACGCGGTCGTACGACACCCGGCAGACCGGCTGGCAGACCGTCCCGTTCAAGGCCGCCGCGCTGCCGACCTTCCCGTACGCGACCAACGGCGCGCCCTGGTCCTACAAGAAGGTCACCTTCAAGGTGGCCAAGGGCACCGACGTGCTCGGCGTCTCGACCGCCTGGCAGGGCGTGAACGCGACCCAGCCGAACGGCGCGGTGGTCGGGCCGGTCGTCCGGCTCACGCTGATCGACCCGAACGGCGCGTACGCCGCCAACTCCCGTCCGCAGGGCGGCGGCATCTCGGCGAACCACGCGTACGTGGACGTCCGCTACCCGGCCGCCGGGACGTGGACCGCGATCCTCTACAGCCCGCAGTCCGGACCGCAGTCCTACAGCGGACCGGTGCAGTTCGCGACCAGCGCGGGCAAGGCGGTCGCGCGCGGCACGGTCAGCCCGTCCTCGCTCACGTTGAAGCCCGGCCAGACCGGCCACGTCACCTTCCGCGCCCGGACCGACGGGAACCGCGGCGACCTCGCCGAGGCCGTCTGGTACCGGACCGCGGCGGGCCAGGCCGGCTCGGTCCCGGCCGTCATCCGGACGCTGCTCCCGACCCGGAACGGCAAGGGGACGTTCAGCGGGACGATCAGCGGCGGCAACGGCCGCGCCTACGCGCCGGCGCAGACCGCGACCTACGCCTTCGACGTGCCGAAGGGACGCCGCGACGTCGGCGTCACCCTGAAGCTCGCCCGCGACCCGGACGTGCTCGTCGAGGCCGCGCTCGTCGACCCGGACGGCCAGCTCATCGGCACCGGCTCCAACGCGCGCGACTTCAAGGAGGACGGCACCCCGGTCACCGCGGGCACGCTCCAGGTCACCCAGGCCGACCCCGTGCCCGGACGCTGGCGGCTGACCGTCATCGTGGCCAACCCCGTCAGCGGCAAGGAGATCTCGCAGCGCTTCACCGGGACGATCGGCTTCGACCAGGTGAAGGTCACCGGCTCCCTCCCGCAGGGCGCGAAACTGCCCGCCGGGAAGGCCGCGAACTTCACCCTGACCTACGCCAACCGGGGGGTCGCGCCCGTCCCGGTGCAGGTCAACCCGCGGCTGCAGAAGTACGCCGACGTGCCGCTCGCGCCGCTCGGCTCGTCCCCGACCATCACGCTGCCGATCACGCCGACCTCGTCGGTCCCGGCGTACCTGGTGCCGCCCGGCACCCGGGCGCTGTCGCTGGCGGCGCGGTCCAGCACCCCCGCGCAGGTCGAGTTGCAGGGCCCCGCCGGGGAACCGGACGTGTTCGGTGACCTCGCCTCGGCCAAGAAGGGCGACCTGACCTCGATCGCCCGGGTCAGCGAGGCCGGCGGACGGCACGTCCTCGCCCGCGGCTTCTGGTTCAGCTATGTCCAGCAGATCGGGCCGTTCGCCGGTCCGGCGCCGTCCGGCACGAGCACGCTCGGCGCGCTCGCGAAGACCCAGCCGTGGGACACCGCGGTGACGTCCCCGGCCGGTGACCCGTACAAGACGGCGATCACCGGGGACTTCACCCCGAACGGCACCCCGGTCGTCGTCCAGCCCGGGAGGTCCGGCAAGGTCTCGGTGACGTTCACGCCGGCCGGTACGCCCGGGACGGTCGTGAATGGCGTCCTGTACCTGGTGACCTCGCCGGTGGGCGCGTTCAACGGCCAGTACGGCGCGATCTACAACGGCGGCGACGTCCTCGCCGCGATCCCCTACTCCTACACCGTCGGCTGACCGCCGCGAAGCGAAGGGGGGCCGTCCCGTCCGGGGCGGCCCCCTCCGCTTCCCCGCCTCCGGCCGGTCAGGCGTGCAGGTAGGCGAGGACGGCCAGCACGCGCCGGTTGTCGTCCTCCGACACCGGCAGGCCGAGCTTGGCGAAGATGTTCGCGGTGTGCTTGGTGACGGCCTTCTCGGTGACGAACATCTTCCCGGCGATCGCCGCGTTCGAGCGGCCCTCGGCCATCAGCTCCAGCACCTCGCGCTCGCGCGGCGTCAGCGCCTTCAGCGGCTCGTCGCGCGACCGCCGGGTCAGCAGCTGGGCCAC
>NZ_JBFAOF010000235.1:0-8904 GCF_040675125.1 Spirillospora sp. NPDC049652
CGCGTCCGAGCCGGCGCCGCTGCCCGCCGTCACGCTCGCCGAGGTGCTCGCCACGTCCGACCTCCCGGGCGGCGTGGTGAACCTGCTGACCGGGCGGCGCGCCGAGCTCGCGCCGTGGCTGGCGTCGCACATGGACGTGAACGCGATCGACCTCGCGGGCGCGCCGGACGACGCCGTCGCGGACCTGGAGCGGGCCGCCGCGGACAACCTGAAGCGCGTGCTGCGTCCGGGCGTCCGCGACTGGTCGGAAGAGCCCGGCACGGAGCGGATCACGGCGTTCCTGGAGACCAAGACGGTCTGGCATCCGGTGGGTGTGTAACGTCCGTTTCGCGCATCCGGGGTGTAGATCGTCGCGAAGTGTGGAATAGAACTCTCCGTAGCTGATCATGCACGGGGGGTGGATCAGGTGCCTACCAGGACCACATCGCGTACGACATCGAGCCGAAGCACGGCCGGGGGCGCGAGGGGCACAGCAGGGAAGGCCGGGACGTCCGTCCGCAGGACGGGGTCGAAGCGGACCAGCGCCGCCGCGAAGTCGACGGCGTCGAGGTCCACGGTCTCGGCACGCACCGGGACGGCGCGCAAGACCGCGACGCGGTCGGCCGCGTCGAAGCGGACGACCGCGTCGCGGGGTCCGGCCGCCAAGAAGGCGACCGGGACCCGGCGCGCGTCGACCGCGAACCGGGGCCCGACGAGCCGGACCACGGCGGCGCGGAAGACGACGGCGAAACGGGCCTCGCCCGCCGCCAAGCGCACGACGTCGTCCCGCCGCACCGCGTCGTCGACGTCGGCGCGCGGCTCGTCGGCCGCCGCCAAGAAGGCGACGACCGCCGCGACGCAGGCCAAGTCCGCCGCCACCAAGATGAAGTCGGTGGCGACCAAGGCGAACGCCTCGGTGCGGGCCATGACGGCCATGACCAAGGCGATGACGACCGCCACCAAGGCCATGACGGACGCGGCGAAGGCGATGAACGTCGCCGCCAAGGCCGTCGCCAGCGGACGGTCGGCGAGCGGCGGGACCACCGCGCGCAAGTCGGCGTCCGCCAGGAAGTCGACCGCCAAGAAGGCGGGCACGGCGCGGAAGTCGACCGCGGCGAAGAAGACCACCGCACGGAAGTCGACGACGGCCCGGAAGACGACCGCCAAGAAGACGGGCACGGCCAAGAAGGCGCCGGCCCGCAAGTCGGCGACCGCCAAGAAGACGACCGCCAAGAAGACGAGCGCCGCGTCCGGCCGTTCGAAGACGACGTCCGCCGCGGCCAAGACCACGGCGGGCCGGACGACGGCCCGGAAGTCGACCGCGAGGAAGACGACCGGCGCCCGGAAGACCACGGCCCGCAAGACCACGGCGGGCCGGTCCAAGGCCGCCTCGACGCGTCCGCGCACCACCAAGTCGACGTCCAGCCGGCGCACCGCGTCGCGCCGCACGGCGACACCGGCCGCGGCCGCGTCGAACGGCGCGGTGTCGGGCGCCTCGTCGTCCACCCTGGTCGATCCGAAGACCAGTTCCATGGCCTCGCAGGGCTCGTCGGGCTCGTCCTCGAACAACGAGTACATGTCCGGGCTGGCCCGGTCGTCCGGCGGAGGTTGACGGGGGTGGGATCCTCGACGGTGCGGAGCCCCGCCCCGCGGCCACGCGGGACGGGGCTCCGCCGCTGAGCCGGACGAGCCCACGGAGGGACCATGGACGACAAGCAGATCCTGTCGCGCATCGACGAGTTCGTCGCCGAGGAGGCCGCGCTTCGCGACCGGCTCCAGAAGGGCGAGCTCTCCCAGGGGGAGGAGCAGCAGCGTCTCCGCGCGCTGGAGGTGGAACTCGACCAGTGCTGGGACCTGCTCCGCCAGCGCCGCGCCCGCCGCGACGCCGGCGAGAACCCGGACGAGGCGACCCCCCGCCCCGCCGGCGAGGTGGAGGGCTACCTCCAGTAACCCCACGTCGCCCGCAGAGCGACTTTCACTCGAATCCCCACATTCCACCAGGGGCCGTGCCCATCCCAGCCCCCACGGCCCCCTCAGAGCCGTCCAGTCCAAAGCCCCAAGCCACGGCCGACCCAGCGGCCCTCAAACCCCGTCCGCCTGGCAAGGGGCCGCGTGACGAGTCGCCGGCGGTCCAGCGGCGGTGCCGTGTAGTTGCCCTGGGGCCTTTCTCAGGGCGACCTCAACCATGCGCGCGAACGCGTGACCTGCACGGTGGAGCGAAGCCGAAGGCGAGCGCAACCGGGCAGATCGCGAAGCGATGCCGCGTTCGCCCAGTCACGGTCACGCAGCGAGCCTTTAGGCGAGCGAAGTGGGCCGGGACTTTCAGCATGGCCTGATGCGGTCGCGCGAGAACGGCGTGGGTTCGGTCCCGGGTGGGCTTGGGGGCGTCTTATAGGGCGAGGACGGTGCCGGAACGGGGGCGCCGCAGCCCAACGGGAAGAGGGCTTCGCCGTGAAGCGCCTGCTGCAAGCCGCGACCGCCGGGACCGCCATGGTCGCGGCGGTTCTGTTCATCGCGTTGACGGAGTCGTCGGCGTCCGCCCAGCCTGGCGGGACGGCCTTGGCGCCGGTCGCCGTCAGCGCCCAGGGGATCGTCCACGCCCCGGTTCCGCTGCGGGTGCGCGGGAAGGCGAACCGCCTCAGCCAGACCTACCGCCGGCTGCCGAACGGCACGTCCGTCCCGCTGCGGTGCTCCGTGACCGGCCAGCGCATCTACGGCGACCGCACCTGGTACCGCCTGGCGACCGCTCAGCGCGAGTACGTGGCGGCCCATTACGTCACCGTCACCGTCGGCAACGTCCCCCACTGCTGACACTCCGGAAGCCGTGCCCCCGGTCGACCATCGCGGGACCGGGGCGCAGGTGAGTGAACGCTCACCCTCGTGAAGCGCACCCACGTCAAGCGCGCCTATGCGAAGCGCGTACATGTGAAGCGCGCGCATGCGAAGAGCCGTCCACCTCGTCGGTGGACGGCTCTTGTGCAGTGCGCTTCCGCGCCGGGCCGGACTACATGCGCTCGGGGGTGGGGACGCCGAGCAGGTCGAGGCCGGTGACCAGGGTGCGCAGGGTCAGCGCGCACAGGGCCAGGCGGGACTGCTTGGTCGGCTCGTCCGCGGCCTTGAGGACGGGGCAGTTCTCGTAGAAGGCCGTGTAGGACGAGGCCAGCTCGAACAGGAAGGTCGCCAGGCGGTGCGGCTCGGCGGCCTCGTAGGCGGACTTGACGGCCGCGCCGAAGCCGAGCAGGTGCAGGGCCAGCGCGCGCTCGGCGGGCTCGGCCAGCGTGATCGGGCCGTGGGCGTCGTCCGGGGAGGTGCCGGCCTTGCGGAAGATCGACCGGATCCGGGTGGCGGCGTACTGGAGGTACGGGCCGGTGTTGCCCTTGAACGAGATCATCCGGTCGAAGTCGAAGATGTACTCGCTGTCGCGGGCGACCGAGAGGTCGGCGTACTTGACCGCGCCGATGCCGACGGCCTCGACGATGGCGTCGCGGGTGGCGGCGTCGAACGAGCCGTCGTGGTTGAGCTTGTCGAACTCGGCCCCGGCGCGCTCGACGGCCTCGTCGAGCAGCTCGGCGAGCTTGACGGTGCCGCCGGCACGGGTGCGCAGGATCTTGCCGTCGGTGCCGAGGACGTTGCCGATCTCGGCGTGCTCCAGCCGCATGCCGTCCTTGACCCAGCCGGCCATCCGGGCGACGGCGAAGGCCATCTGGAAGTGCAGCGACTGCGGCGCCCCGACGACGTAGACCACGCGGTCGGCGTGCTCGGTGTCGGACCGGTACCGGATGGTCGCGAGGTCGGTGGTGGAGTAGTTGTAGCCGCCGTCGCTCTTGCGGACGATCACCGGCAGCGGGTCGCCCTCGCGACCCTTGTACCCGGGCGGGAACACCACGAGCGCGCCGTCGCTGATCTCGGCGATGCCCTTGTCGGTGAGCTCCTGCGCGGTCGGGTTGAGCAGGTCGTTGTAGAACGACTCGCCCTTGATGTCGTCGTCGGTGAGCGTGACGCCGAGCCGCGTGTAGACGTGGTTGAAGTACCGCTTGGACACGTCCACCAGGACCTGCCACAGCCGCATGGTGTCGGGGTCGCCCGCCTGGAGCCGGACGACCCGGGACCGGGACCGCTCGGCGAAGTCCGGGTCGGAGTCGAACTTCTGCCGGGCGGCCTGGTAGAAGGCGGTGAGGTCGCTGACGGACGAGTCGTCGCGCTCGGCCGCGGCCACGCCGATGTCGAGCAGGTGCTCGATCAGCATGCCGAACGGCGTGCCCCAGTCGCCGACGTGGTTGTCCCGGACGACGTTCTCGCCGAGGAACTCGCCGATCCGGGCGATGGCGTCGCCGACGATCGTGGTCCGCAGGTGGCCGACGTGCATCTCCTTCGCCACGTTCGGCGAGGAGTACTCGACGATCACCTTCTCCGGGTGCTCGTCCTTCGGGACGCCGAGCCGGTCGTCGCCGAGGGCGTCCTGGGCGCGGGCGGCGATCCAGCCGTCGGCGAGGGTGAGGTTGATGAAGCCCGGCCCGCTGATCTCGACCTTGGAGACCAGGTCGTCCACGTCGAGCCGCGCCACGATCTCCTCGGCGATGCGGCGCGGGTTCTGCTTCTCGCCTCGCTCCTGGGTGAGCGGCTTGACCAGCGACATGGCGACGTTGGCCTGCAGGTCGGCGAACTGCGACGGTCGGATGACCGGGTCGGTGTCCGCGAACGACGGTCCGAAGGCGGCGGCGAGCGCGGCCCGGACCCTGTCAGCGAGTACGAGTTGCGGGTCGGACATGTCTCAAGGTTATCGGCGCGAGGGTGTGGAACCGGTAATGCTTTGATGTTTGAGGACCTTGAGGACGAGCGTCAGCACCACCCCGGCGGCCCCGGCGATCACCAGGGCGTAGAGGTCGTTGCCGACGTCGTCCGGGTGCAGCGCGAAGAAGTGCCGCAGCCACGGGACGGCCAGCACGGTCAGGAACGCCGCGCCCATCACCGCGACCAGCCCCAGCCGCCACCAGTTCCAGGGCCGGGCGATCAGCACCAGCACCCACAGGGCCAGCAGGAACAGCGACAGCGAGGCGGAGGACGAGTCCTCCTGGAAGGAGCTGTCGAGGTTGCGGGTGGCGATCCAGTAGCCCGCGAACGTGGCGACGCCGCAGGCGACCCCGGCCGGGATCGCGAACCGCAGGACGCGCGGCACGAAGCCGGGCCGGGCGCGTTCGTTGTTGGGCGCGAGGGCCAGGAAGAACGCGGGGACCCCGATCGTGAGCGTGCTGATCAGCGTGAGGTGCCGGGGCAGGAACGGGAACCGCACGTGCATCAGCCCGACCAGCACCGACAGGATGATCGAGTAGACCGTCTTGGTAAGGAACAGGTTGGCGACCCGCTCGATGTTGCCGAGCACCCGCCGTCCCTCGCCGACCACGTGCGGCAGGGTCGCGAAGCGGTTGTCGAGCAGGACGATCTGGGCGACGGCCCGGGTGGCGTCGCTGCCGGCGCCCATGGCGATGCCGAGGTCGGCGTCCTTGAGCGCGAGCACGTCGTTCACGCCGTCGCCGGTCATCGCGACCGTGTGGCCCCGGGACTGCAGGGCCGCGACCATGTCGCGCTTCTGCTGCGGGGTCACCCGGCCGAACACCGAGTTCCCCTCCAGCACCTCGGCCATCTCGTCGATGCCGGCCGGCAGGGTGCGGGCGTCCACGGGGTGCTCGGCGGACGGCAGGCCCAGCGATGAGGCGATCGCCCCCACCGAGGCCGGGTTGTCGCCGGAGATGACCTTGACCGTGACGTCCTGCTCGGCGAAGTAGGCGAGGGTCTGCTTGGCGTCCGGGCGGATGCGCTGCCGCAGCACGACCAGCAGCGCGGGCCGGGCGGTGGCCGCGACGTCGAGCCGGTCGGGGTCGGCGAACGCGTCGTCCGGCACCCGGGCGAGCGCGAGCACGCGCAGGCCGGTGGAGCCGAGGTCCTCGGCCTTCGCGCGCGCCGGGTCGTCCGGGGACAGCAGCACGTCCGCCGCGCCGACCACCCAGGAGCCGTGCTCGGCGAACGACGCCCCGCTCCACTTGCGCGCGGACGAGAACGGGACGGCGGACCGCTGCGTCCAGCCGGGATCGGGGACGTCGAGGCCGTCCCGGACGGCCCGCATGGTGGCGTTCGGATCGGGGTCGGCGCGCGCGATCGCGGCCAGCGCCCGCTCGCCCTGGCGGGCGTCGTCCAGCGGGACGACCTGGTCGAGGTCCATGCCCGCCTCGGTGAGCGTGCCGGTCTTGTCCACGCACAGCACGTCCACCCGGGCGAGGCCCTCGATCGCGGGCAGTTCCTGCACCAGCGTCTGCCGCCGCCCGAGCCGGACGACCCCGACCGCGAACGCGATGCTGGTCATCAGCACCAGGCCCTCGGGGATCATGGTCACCACGCCCGCGACCGCGCCGACCACCGCGTTCGGCACCCCGCCCGCCGAGCGGAACTGGCTGACGAACAGCAGGATCGCGGTCGGCACGATCAGCCAGGTGACGTACTTGAGGAACCGGTTGATGCCCTCCATCAGCTCCGAGCGGGTGAGGGTGAACCGGCTGGCCTCCTCGGTGAGCCGGGCGGCGTAGGCCTCCCGGCCGACCTTCGCCGCGGTGAACACGCCGTGGCCCGCGACGACGAAGCTGCCGGACTGCAGCTGGTCGCCGGGCCGCTTGAGGACGGGGTCGGCCTCGCCGGTGAGCAGCGACTCGTCCACCTCCAGGCCGCCGGAGGAGACCACCGGGCCGTCCACGACGATCTTGTCGCCGGTGCCGACCACGACCAGGTCGTCCTGGACCACCTCGTCCTGGTGCAGGTCGCGGGTGGCGCCGTCGCGAAGGACGCGCACCGGGGCCTCGCCGACGACGGCGAGCCGGTCGAGGGTGCGCTTGGCGCGCAGCTCCTGGACGACGCCGATCGCGGAGTTGGCGACGATGATCCCGCCGAACAGGGCGTCCTGCCACGCGCCGAAGATCAGCACCAGCACGAACAGGGTGCCAATCAGCGCGTTGAAGCGGGTGAGCACGTTGGCCCGGACGATCTCGCCGACCGACCGGCTGGTGCGCCGCGGCACGTCGTTCACCCGGCCGGCCGCCACCCGCTCGCGGACCTCCGCCTCGGTCAGCCCGTCCGGTCCCCCCGGACCGGGCCGCTGCGGTTCGGTCATCTTCCCCCCGTTGGAAGCCCCATTCCCCAAGATCGACTGGGACAACCCCGGAGGGCTCAGCGGCCCCCGGCGCCGCGCTCCGGCCGCTCGGCCGGGCGCCCCGTCACCGGACGCGCCGCCGCCTCGGCGTCCGCGTCCGGCTTCCGTTCGTCCTCACCCTGTTCAACGTGCGGCGGACCGGAAACGTTGGGGTCGGTGGTGTCACCGATCTCACGCGATGCGGGCTCGTCCTCCGCGACGGGCCGCCTCGCCTCGCGGGACTCCCTGCCGTCCCGGCCGTCCTTGCCCTCTTTGGACGCGTCGTGGTTGCCGTGCGGCCAGCGCGGGAACCGGGACGTCTTCGTCGCCGCCACCTGGTCGCGGATGCGCTCCACGATGCGGCCCGCCGCCAGCTCGTGCGCGAGCAGGCACGCCGAGGTGATCGCGCGCGCCCTGGCAGCGCCGTGGGCGATGATGACCGTGCCGTTCAGGCCGAGCAGGACGCCGCCGCCGTAGGTGTCGGAGTCGAGCCGGTCCTTCAGCTCGGTGAGCTTGCGCCGCTGCAGCAACGCGCCCACGCGGGCCGTCCGGGACGAGGTGACCGCCTCGCGCATCTCGCTGAACGCCGTCCGGACGGTGCCTTCCAGGGTCTTCAGCGCCACGTTCCCGGTGAAGCCGTCGGTGACGATCACGTCCACGGTCCCCGCGAGCAGGTCGTGGCCCTCGACGTTCCCGGCGAACTCGACGCCGTGGTGCCCCGAGGCCAGCAGCTCGTGCGCGCGCTTGGCGAGCTTGTTCCCCTTGCCCGCCTCGGAGCCGATGTTGAGCAGCCCCACGCGCGGGCGCGCGAGGTTCAGCCGGATCTGCGCGTAGGCGGTGCCGAGCGCGGCGAACTGCACCAGCGTCTCGGGCTTCACGTCGGCGGTCGCGCCCGCGTCCAGCAGGACGGTCGGCCGCGGACGGGTCGGCAGCGTCACCGCGATCGCGGGCTTCATCACGCCCTGCTGGCCCTTCAGCCGCAGCCGGGACGTGGCCACGACCCCGGCCGTCGAGCCCGCCGACACCAGCGCCGACGCGCGGCCCTGCTTGACCAGATGGCAGGCGATCGCGACCGACGAGCGCGGCTTGCGCCAGCTCGCGAGCGCGCCCTCGCCCATGTCGAGCGCCTCGTCCGCGTGCACGATGGGGATCTCGCCGGAGATGCCGAGCCGGTCGAGCCGCGCCCGGATCCGCGGGGCCTGCCCCACCAGGACGACCCGGACGCCGTGCTCCCGGAACGCGGCCACCGCGCCGTCGATGATCTCCTCGGGCGCGTGGTCGCCGCCCATCGTGTCCACGGCGATCGGAGCGGGCCGCAGCCGCGCGTCGGCCGCGGCGCGTGCCCGCACGTCGGTCGCCGCCCGCACGCGGACGTCCGAGGACCCGCGCGGATGGACGTCGGAGGCCCCTCGCGGACGCGGGTCGCCCGTCGCCCGGACCCGCGCCTCCCCGGCCGGCCGCCCCTCCGCCGCCGTCCATGTCCGAGCGTCGCCCGGCCGCGCGTCCCCCGCCGTCCGCGCACGCGGGTCGCCGGCGGCATGGAGGTCAATGGCATGGAGGTCAGCGGTCGCTCGTGTCCGTGCGTCACCCGGCGCAGGGGCGTTCGGGAGCGTCCGGGGGTGCGCGTCGCCGGTCGGGAAGGCCCGCGGATCGGGTGTGAAAGCCCGGGGATCGGGTGTGCAGGCGCGCGGATCGGGCGTCGCGTGCTGGACCGCCACCGGGGCGGCGGTGGCCCGCGGGCGCGGCGGGCC
>NZ_JBFAOF010000236.1:0-8884 GCF_040675125.1 Spirillospora sp. NPDC049652
GGCGCCGCAGCACCTCGGCGAGGTAGCCGTCCGACGCCACCCCGGCGAGGACCATCGGCGGCTCCAGCGACACCGACATGAACGAGGTGACCGTGGTGCCGAGGTCGTCCCGGCCGTCCCGGACGGTCAGCACCACGACCCCCGTCGCGAACCCCGCGACGGCCTCGGTGAACTCCGTCTCGTTCAGCGGATCTCCCAGGACCCGGGGAGGGTGAGCGGCCCGGCGGCGGGCAGGCCGAGCCGGGCGGCGATCCCGCCGAGCGAGCCCCAGCCTTCGAACCGCGCGGACGCGGCGGTGCGGTCCTCGCTGGACTCCGGCGGCCGCAGCCGCTCCAGCGGCGAGGTGTGCGGATACGTTCGGACCGGGGCGTCCGCCGCGAGCCCGGCCTTCTTCCGCGCCAGGTCGAACGCCAGGTCCAGGCCGCCCAGCTCGTCCACCAGGCCGTTCTCCCGGGCGTCCGCGCCCGTCCAGACCCGGCCGCGGGCCAGCTCGTGGACGCGCTCGCGGGTCATCCCGCGGCCCTCGGCGGCCTTCCGGGTGAAGTCGGCGTAGATCTTGTCGAGCGAGGCGTTGATCCGCTCCCACTCCGAGTCGCTGAAGTCCTTGGTCGCGCTGAACATGCGGGCGTGCGCGCCGTCCTCGACCGCGCCGAGGCCGATCCCGACCCGGTCTAGCAGGCCGTTCAGCACGGCCTTCCCGACGACCACGCCGATCGAGCCGGTGATCGTGCCGGGCTGCGCCACGATCGTGTCGGCGGCCATCGCGACGTAGTAGCCGCCGGACGCCGCGACGTCGCCCATCGAGACGACCACCGGCTTGCCCGCCTCGCGCGCGAGCACGACCTCGCGCCAGATCGCGTCGGACGCCACCGCCGACCCGCCCGGGCTGTTCACCCGGAACACGATCGCCTTGACCTTGTCGTCCTTCACCGCCGCGCGGAACGCCGCGCCGACCGTGTCCGAGCCCATCGCGACGCTCTGCCCCGGCAGCGGGCCGCCGCGTCCGCTGCGGCCGAGCCGGATCTGCCCGTGCCCGTTGATCAGCGCGATGCCGTCCTGGCGTCCGGGCTGCGGGATGCGCTTGGCCAGGCCGTGCGTCCGGTTGTACCGCGCGACGTACCTGAGCTGCGCGTCCTCGCCCGCCTTCGCCTTCAGGTGGGCGTAGACCTGGTCGCGGTAGCCGAGCTCGTCGACCAGCCCGGCCTCCAGCGCCTCGTCCGCCAGCAGCGGGCCCCTGTCGGTCAGCTCGCGGACGCGCTCCACGGTCAGCCCGCGCGCCTCCGCGATGCCCTTCGCGAGCTGCTCGCCGAGCGACTCGACGAGCCGCCTGGACGACTCCTCGTGCTCGGGCGTGTACCCCTTCTCCATGAAGGTGTTCGCCATCGTCTTGTACTCGTGGCGCTTGGCGAACCGCGGCTGGACGCCCGCCTTCTCCAGCGCGCCGGCGAAGAACGGCTCCTCCAGCGCCACGCCCGTCAGCCCGACCTCCCCGGTCGGCTGCAGGTACACCCGGTCGAACGCGGACGCCAGGTAGTAGGGCACGGTGCCGCGCCCGCCCTCGCCGAAGGTCTCGGCCCACGCCACGGTGTACTTCCCGGCCTCGCGCAGCGCGGCGACCGCCTCCCGGACCTCCTGGACGAGCGCCAGCCCGGTCCCGCCGGTCACCTTCACCACCAGCGCCTTGACCCTGGCGTCCGAGCGCGCGCGGCGCAGGCCGTCCAGGACGTCCCGCAGGTGCGTGCGGCGCATGGCGAGGAACATCGCCAGCGGATCGCCGGGCGGGGTCTCCACGATCCCGTCGGTCAGGTCCAGTTCCAGGACCAGGGGAGCGGTGCGGCGTTCGCGCGCCTGCCGGACGACCTTGACAACGTTGCCGGGATCTACCATGGCCCCACCTTATGCAACCCGTCCGCCCCCCGGACGGGACCCCGCGGCCCTGGCGCGGGCGGGTC
Source organism: Spirillospora sp. NPDC049652 (assembly GCF_040675125.1). Classification (NCBI taxonomy): domain Bacteria; kingdom Bacillati; phylum Actinomycetota; class Actinomycetes; order Streptosporangiales; family Thermomonosporaceae; genus Spirillospora; species Spirillospora sp. NPDC049652. Next base: position 1,953 of record NZ_JBFAOF010000236.1, read on the forward strand.
AGCGGTGGGAGCCCGGGGCTTGGCGGGAGTTCAGCGAGGGTTCAGCGGGCGAACGCCTGGTTCGGGAGGACGGACGCGCTCGCCTGCGCGATGACGCGGCCGTCGGAGTCGGTGATCACGGCGTTGGAGACCATGCGGGTGCGGCCCGGGTGCACGCACGTCCCGGTCACCGTGTAGGTCCGCCCCGTCTGGACGGGCCGCAGGTAGTCCACGTTCAGGTTGAGCGTCAGCATCGGCATGAAGTGCTCGCAGGTGGACGCGCCCGCCAGGCAGCACGCGTTGTCGAGGATCATCGCGACGTAGCCGCCGTGCACGATGCCGCCGGGGTTGCAGAGCCGTTCGCCGGGTTCCCAGCCGAGCTCGATCCGGCCGGGCTCGGCGGCGGTGAAGCGCTGGCCGATGTGCTCGTCCACGCTGGAGACGTTCGGGAACCGGCCGTCCGCGATCGCCTGGATCAGCTCGGCTCCCGACAGCTCGTCCCACATGCGGGCGTGTTCGGCCTGGACGTTCCGGATATCGAGACTCAACACCGCTCCCTGACGGACGGGCGCGCGGCCGGGCGGCCGGCGCGGACCGGCCGGGGGCGGCCGGATACCCCGAAGGCTATTCGGACCTTACGGTGCGGGCACTGTGCACTTGCTCACGGCTAAGGTCGCGGACATGGGAGACGGGGACGGCTGGGCGCGCTGCGATCAGGGGCACAAGCACTGGGGGCGGTACGGCGCGTCCGGCCTGCTCCCTTACCACCGGGGCCGGGACGGCGTGGTCCGCGTGCTGCTGCAGCAGCGCGCGTCGTGGGGGAGCGGCGGCGGCACCTGGGGCATGTTCGGCGGCGCCAACCACAGCCACGAGGACCCGGTGACGGGCGCCATCCGCGAGACGGGCGAGGAGAGCACGTTCGACGCGTCCGGCGTCCGCCTCGTCGGGACCCGCACCGAGGACCACGGAAGCTGGTCCTTCACGTCGGTCGTCGGGTCCGTCCCCGAGATGGCCGACGTGAAGGGCGCCTCGTTCGAGACCCGGCGCGCCGCCTGGGTGCCGGTGGACGAGGTCGACTCCCTCAAGCTCTTCCCGCCCTTCGCCGGGAGCTGGCCGGTGCTGCGGGAGGCCCTGTTCCGGGTCGTCCTGATCGTGGACGCCGCGAACGTCGTGGGCGCCCGCGCCGAGCACGGCTGGTGGCGCGACCGCGCCGGGGCCAACGCCCGGCTGCGCGACGACCTCGCCGTCCTCGCGGGCGGCGTGGCCGGGCTCCCCGGCGGCGTGGTGCCGTTCGACACCATCTATCCCGACGTCGTCCAGGTGGTGGAGGGGGCGGCGCGCGACGTCCCGTCGGCGGGGCCGGTGGAGGTCAGCGCGGCTCCGCGCAGCGGCGACGACCACATCGTCGAGCTGGTCGCGGGGGCTGAACCGGACGTGAAACCGCTGGTCATCACCGCCGACCGCGAACTCAAGTCCCGCGTGGCCGAGGCCGGCGGAGCCGTCGCCGGCCCCCGCTGGCTCCTGGACCGCCTGCGCCCCTGACGCCCGCGACCGTCGCCGGCCGGAACCGCCGGCCGGTCACGCCTCGATCCGGTGCCCGGCCTCCTGGAGCGCGGCCTTCGCGGCGTCGAGCTTGTACTCGGGCACCAGGACGAGGTCCGCGTGGTACGTGGACGCGACGAACACCGAGATGCGGGCCTCGGCCAACGGGTTCACGAGGGCCGCGAGCATGCCGGGCGTGTCCAGCGAGTGCGCGGTGGCCCCGCCGTAGAAACCCACCCAGCGCTCGGCCTCCACGTGGGGCGGGGCCTCACGCAGCACCGTCAGCCCTTCGGGCGCGCGCACGAGGGCGACCCACTCGTCGTCCTCGGGGAACACCGAGTTGGGCAGATGCTCCAGGACGAACCGGTTCGGGACGATGCCGAGGATCTGAGCAGCGGTCATTCCGCCACTGTATTCACGTCCCCGGCTTTCCCGCCCGCATCCGCCGCCAGATCCGCCGCGACCGACGCGATCACCGCATCCGCCTCCGCGTCCCCCTTGGGCGCAGCCGGGTCCTGGTTCAGCTCGGGGACGAGCCAGACGACGCCGAGCGGCGGGACGCGCATCCGGGCCGAGGCGGGCATCGCGTGGAACGCCTCGTCCCGCGCCTCGACGCGTCCCATGTTGCCGACGCCGCTGCCGCCGTACTCGTACGCGTCCGTGTTGATCAGCTCCCGCCAGCCGCCGGAACGCGGCAGCCCGACCCGGTAGTCCTCGTGGACGTCGCCGGAGAAGTTCACGACGCAGGCCAGCGGCGTCCCGTCCTCGGCGTACCGGACGAACGACAGGACGTTGCCCGCCGCGTCGTTCGCGTCGATCCACTGGAAGCCGTCAGGGGACGTGTCGCACGCCCACAGCGCGGGCACCTCGCGGTAGGCGTGGTTCAGGTCGCGCACCAGCTTCTGCACGCCGATGTGGTTCGCGCCCTCCGCCGCGTTCTCCAGGAGCCACCAGTCCAGGGCGCGGCTCTCGTTCCACTCGGCGCCCTGGCCGAACTCCCCGCCCATGAACAGCAGCTGCTTCCCGGGGTGCGACCACATGTAGGCCAGCAGCGTCCGCAGGCCCGCGAACTTCTTCCAGGTGTCGCCGGGCATCTTCTCCAGCAGCGACCCCTTCAGGTGCACGACCTCGTCATGCGACAGCGGCAGGACGTAGTTCTCCGAGAACGCGTACACCAGCGAGAAGGTGATCTCGTTGTGGTGGTAGTTCCGGAAGACCGGGTCGTGCTTGAAGTAGTTGAGCGTGTCGTGCATCCAGCCCATGTTCCACTTGAAGCCGAACCCAAGGCCGCCCAGGTGGGTGGGGCGCGACACGCCCGGCCACGCGGTGGACTCCTCGGCGATCGTGACGATCCCGGGGTTCCGCTTGTAGGCCGTCGCGTTCATCTCCTGGAGGAACGCGATCGCCTCCAGGTTCTCCCGGCCGCCGTAGACGTTGGGCGACCACTCGCCGTCCTTGCGGGAGTAGTCGAGGTAGAGCATGGAGGCGACGGCGTCCACGCGGAGACCGTCCACGTGGAACTCCTCCAGCCAGTAGCACGCGTTCGCCACCAGGAAGTTGCGCACCTCCGCGCGGCCGAAGTCGAAGACGTACGTGCCCCAGTCGGGATGCTCGCCCCTGCCCGGATCGGCGTGCTCGTAGAGGGGCGTCCCGTCGAAGCGCGCGAGCGCCCACTCGTCCTTGGGGAAGTGCGCGGGAACCCAGTCGATGATGACGCCGATGCCCGCCTGGTGCAGCCGGTCCACCAGGTGGCGGAAGTCGTCCGGCGTCCCGAAGCGGGAGGTCGGGGCGTAGTAGGACGTGACCTGGTAGCCCCAGGACGGCCCGTACGGGTGCTCGGCGACCGGCAGGAACTCCACGTGCGTGAAGCCCATGTCCCGGACGTAGGCGGTCAGCTCGTCCGCGAGCTGGTGGTAGCTCAGGCCGGGACGCCACGACCCCAGGTGCACCTCGTAGACGCTCATCGGCTCGTTCTGCCACTGGCGGCCCTTGCGGCGGTCCATCCAGTCGCCGTCCGACCACTCGTAGGACGAGGTGAACACCCGCGACGCCGTCGCCGGAGGCGTCTCGGTGTACGCCGCCATCGGGTCGGCCTTGGTGCGCCACACCCGGTCCGCGCCGAGGATCTCGAACTTGTAGGTGTCGCCGTCGCCGACGTCCGGGACGAACAGCTCCCACACGCCGGTGGAGCCGAGCGACCGCATCGGGTGGGCGCGCCCGTCCCAGTGGTTGAAGTCGCCGACGACGCGCACGCCGCGCGCCGTGGGCGCCCACACCGCGAACGCCGTCCCGGTGACGGGGCCGAACGCCGAGTCGTAGGTCCGGACCCGCGCGCCGAGCGCCCGCCACAGCTCCTCGTGGCGGCCCTCGCTGATGAGGTGCAGGTCCAGCTCCCCGAGCGTGGGGAGATGGCGGTAGGGGTCGTCCTGGACGACCTCGGGGCCGCCGGGGTAGGTCACCGCGAGCCGGTAGTCGGGCACCGCCTGCGGCGCGCCGGGCTCACCGGACGCGTCGGACGGCCCGGACAGCGACGCCCCGGGCGGCAGCGTGCCGGTGAACACGCCCCCGTGGTAGTGCCGCAGCCGCTTGCGGTCGCCGTTCGGCAGCACCACCTCGACCCGTTCGGCGAGCGGGCGCAGCGCCCGGACCGTCACGCCGGACCGTCCGGGGTGCGCTCCGAGGACGGAGTGCGGATCGTGGTGTTCGCCTCCGACGAGCCGGTCGATCTCCGCGCGGGTCACTCGAGACATCGGCACTCCTCCCGGGGGTGGGGGCGATGGGGGCTGGGGGCCTCCCTAGCCATGCCCCGAGATTCGCCGGTCTCACGCGGAATCCGGCGTCATCCGGTCACACCCCGTCTCACCTGGGTCCGGCCCGCCTACGGGCGGTCCCAGGTGAAGGGGAGACGGGTGATGCCGTTGTCGAAGCTGGAGAGCAGGTATTCGGGCTCCGCGCAGGCCCGCAGGCCGGGCAGCCTGCCGAACAGCTCCTGGAACATGATCCGCAGCTCCATGCGCGCGAGGTTCGCCCCGAGGCACAGGTGCGGCCCCGGGCCGCCGAAACCCACGTGCGGGTTGGGGGAGCGGGTGATGTCGAAGGCGTCCGGGTCGGCGAACGCCTCCGGGTCGCGGTTGGCGGCCGGGTAGAACAGCACCACCTTGTCGCCCGCCCTCAGCGGATGCCCGTCCAGCTCGTGGTCGGTGGTGACCGTCCGGCGGAACTGGATGATCGGGGACGCGTGCCGGACGACCTCCTCGATCGCCGCGCCGATCCGCTCGTCGTACCGGGACAGCAGCAGTTCGCGCTGGTCCGGATGGTCGGTGAACAGTCTCAGGCCGTGCGCGAGCGCGTTCCGCGTGGTCTCGTTGCCCGCCACGAGCAGCAGGTCGAAGAACGAGCCGAGCTCCTTCACCGACAGGCGCTCGCCGTCCGGGTTGGCGTTGACGAGCGCCGACACCAGGTCGTCCGAGGGGTGCTCCCGGCGCGCCTCGCCCAGGCGCGCGACGAGCCGGTGCAGGTCCACGATCGCCTTGAGGTTCCCCGCCAGCAGCCGCATCGCGCGCGGGCTCGCCAGCGACCCCCGGACGCCGGAGTACGCGGTCATCGCGTCGATCCGCGACAGCACGTACGGGCGGGTCTCCTCCGGTATGCCCATCATCGAGCAGATCACGGTGATCGGCAGCCGCGCCGCGACCTGCCCGACGAAGTCGCCCGGCCCGTCCCGGCGGACGTCGTCGACGATGCGCGCCGCCGTCGCCCGGACGTCGTCCTCGATCTTCGCCAGCATCTTCGGCGTGAACGCGCGGAACACGATGCGCCGCAACCGCGCGTGCGCCGGGTCGTCCATGTTCACCATCGGCGTGCCGAACACCTTCGACAGCCACGGCGGGGGCTCCGGCGACGTCGCGGCCGGCTCGCTGGAGAACACCTTGGCGTTCCGGCTGGCCGCCACCACGTCCGCGTGCCGGACGAGCGCGTAGAAGCCCTTCCCCGACCGCACGAACGGGACGCGCGGCTCGGCGAAGTACACCGGCGCGCCGCGTTCGCGCAGGCGCGCGAAGTCGGCGAGCCGCTCCTCGGGCGGACGGTCCCAGAACCGGATGTCGACCAGGTCGATCCCGGCGGCGAGCGTCATCACGTTCCCTTCTGCGCTGGACCGGGTCACCGGCTCGTCCACCTGACCTCGTAGGGGGCCAGGGCGAGGTCGCAGCCGTCCACCTCGGCCGACACCGGCCGGTTCCGGGTGTTCACGACGACCATCTGGCGCGGCTGCGCCAGCACCCGGACGGACGGGTCGGACGACCGCACGTCCACGAGTCTCGTCTCCGGCGGGAACCAGCGGGCGAAGTTCTGCAACATGGCCAGGTTCGGCGTTCCGCCTCCGCCGCGCGCCGGGCCGAACCAGAGGCAGCCGGGGCAGTCCGCGGCCGCGGCCGTCTGCGGGCTCCAGTAGTACGCGCTGGACGCCCCGCCCTTGACGAACTCCATCATCGCGGCCGTCAGCACCGCGCCCCGGTGCTCGTCCGACCAGCCCGAGCCCTCCGGCTCGACGTACCACTCGGCCCACCACACGGGCAGCTTCGGATCCAGCGCGCGCAGCCACTTGGTGGTGTCGGAGAACTTGCCCAGCACCTGGAACTCGTCGACCTTGGCGGCCCTCTCCTGCGGGAGGGACGAACCGTCCACGGCGAGGAAGTCCGCGCCCGCCTTGTGCCGGGACCAGTACTCGACCGCGTCCAGGCCGCGCTGGTCCATGCTGCCCCAGGCGCCGCGCAGCCGCGACGGCGGACCTGCGCCCCGGCCCGGGGCGTCGCTGTTGAGGACGATGTACGGGCCGCCGACCCGGAGCTCGGGGTTCACCTTCTTCAGCGCCGCGTACACCTTGTTGTAGAGCCGGGTGTAGCCCTCGTAGTCCCAGCGGTTCGCGCCGTTGTTCCAGAAGCCCTTGAACTCGTTCCAGACGGCGTAGTACTTCACGTCCGGGTAGCGCTGCGCGACCTTGGCGGCGAGGCTCGCGAAGTCGTCGAAGTGCCGCGGGTCGACGGCGTCCTCCAGATGCGTCCAGTCGGTCTCGCCCTGCGGGCCGCCCTTCATCCAGTCGGGCGAGCAGCACAACGTGATCACCGGCGTGCCCCGGGTCTCGCGGATGACGTCCATCCGGTGGTCGAGCGACGCCCAGTCGTACTCGCCGGGACTCGGCTCCGGATTGTCCAGCCCCCACCCCATGATGGGCGTGACCTGCGGCATCGCCTGCCGGGAGAGGTCGCCGAGCGCCCGCGCCGGGCTGTGCCGCGCGTCCAGGCTGACCTGCGTGTGCGTGAAGCCCCAGGCGGGCCAGCCCTTCGGCGCGCCCGGCGCGACCCGGGACGCGGGCGCCGCCGGACCGGACGGCCCGAACCCGGCCCCGCCCG